>JAYVQJ010000573.1:0-1848 GCA_043777235.1 Planctomycetia bacterium | reverse complement strand
CGTCCCGCAAAACTCGCACTTTCTGACGGCACCGTGTTTACCGGCCGAGCCTTCGGAGCCGACGGCGAAATCTTTGGTGAGGTCGTGTTCAATACGAGCATGACCGGCTATCAGGAAATCCTGACCGACCCGTCGTACTGCGGCCAGATCGTCACGATGACGTACCCGCAGATCGGCAACTACGGCAGTAATGCCGAGGATGTCGAAAGCGGCGGCCTGTCGCTCAGCGGTTTCATCGTCCGCGAGTTGTGCCGCTTTCCCAGCAACTATCGCTCGAACTGGTCGCTGGATGATTATCTCAAGAAGAACAACGTCATCGGACTGGAAGGGATCGACACCCGCGCCCTCGTCCGGCGGCTGCGAGTTCACGGCGTGATGACCGGCGTCCTCTCGACGACCGACCTCAATGACGCTTCGCTGATCGAGAAAGCTCGTCGCAGCCCGGACATCGTTGGACGTGATCTCGTCAAAGAAGTTATGCCGAAGCAAGACCGCAACTGGACCGAAGGAGTCAACAGTCTCGTGCGCGAGCGGATCACTCCCGGCTACGAATCACTGCACAAGGAGATCGAAGGTGATGCGACTGGCCCGCATGTCGTCGCGATCGACTACGGCATGAAGTGGAACATCCCGCGACATCTGCGACAGCTTGGTTGCCGAGTCACCATCGTTCCAGGTTCAGCCACGGCGGACGAAGTGCTCAGCCACAAGCCGGACGGCGTGTTCTTGTCGAATGGCCCCGGCGATCCGAGGCCGCTCGATTACGCGATCAACACGATTCGCGGACTGCTCGGCAAGAAGCCGGTGTTTGGGATTTGTCTCGGACATCAGTTGCTTGGACTCGCGCTGGCCGGCGAAATCTACAAGCTGAAGTTCGGACATCGCGGAGCCAACCAACCGGTCCTGCATCGCGACACTGGCCGCGTCGAAATCACTTCGCAGAATCACGGTTTCGCCTTGCAAGCGGACTCGCTGCCCAAGAGCGTCGAGGTCACGCACATCAACTTGAACGATCAAACGGTCGAAGGGATTCGTTGCAAAGACGTCCCCGCCTTCGGAGTCCAGTATCACCCGGAAGCCTCCGCCGGCCCGCACGACAGCCATTACTTGTTCGCCGAATTTCGCAAGCTGATGGCCTGATCGAGAACAAATCCCAAGGTCCAGATTTCAATGTCCAAGGAATGACCAAGACCAAAATCCCAGAGCCCCCGTCAAACATTGGGATTTGAGATTTGGAAATTCTTTGGACATTGAAATCTGGACCTTGGACTTTTTCTAAAACTTGTAAACCCTCAGAAGGAACATTGCCTCATGGCCTGCGAACGCACGTTGATTCTGTTCAAGCCCGACGCCGTCCAACGCCGCTTGTGCGGTGAGTTGCTCAGCCGCATCGAAAACAAAAGTCTGAAGATCGTCGGCCTGAAGATGCTGCAAGTCACGCCGGAGCTGTCGAAGAAGCACTACGCCGAGCACGTCTCGAAGCCGTTTTATCCGTTGCTCGAATCGTTCATCATCGCCGGCCCGGTCGTCGCGCTGGCAGTCGAAGGTCCAGAAGCCGTCTCGGTCATGCGAACGATGCTCGGACCGACCAATGGACGTCAGGCTGCTCCGGGCACGATTCGCGGTGACTTCGGAGTCAGCCGCCAGATGAACCTCGTTCATGGCAGCGACAGCGTTGAAGCAGCGCAGCGCGAGCTGGCGATCTACTTCAAGCCGGAAGAACTGATCGAGTACCAACCGACCCTCGCTGAGTGGGTCTGCGCTGCGGATGAGTTGGGTTAATTGCTTAGGAACAGGACCGCAATAACTTCCCTGAGCGGCACGACGCTAGCCGCCGGTAACGTCAAT
>JAYVQJ010000572.1:0-1849 GCA_043777235.1 Planctomycetia bacterium | reverse complement strand
CACTGACCGTCAAAGCCACGTCGCGCACGGTTTCGGCCGGAACTCGCAAACTGTTTTGCCGGGCAAGCAGCACGTTGTTTGGATCGCGTGTCGTGAGTTCCTCTCGCGGACGCGATGACTGCCGGTAAGTCGCCGACGTGACGATCAGCCGGTGCATGTGCTTGACGTTCCAAGCTTGATGGAAAGGCGATCCGTCGTCCCGCACGAACTCAGCCGCCAGCCAATCGAGCAACTCCGAATGCGACGGCGGATCACCGCGCGTGCCGAAGTCGTCGGAGGTCGCAACCAAGCCTCGGCCAAAGAACTCTTGCCACATTCGGTTGACGGTGACTCGCGCGGTCAGCGGGTTGTCGCGCGAGACCAACCAGCGGGCGAGTGCGAGTCGCGAGAAAGTAGCCCTGTCGCTCCGCGACAGGGAAGCCGAACGGGAATCGGCGTCGTTTGCGCGATCGACCGTCACTTTCCGATCAACACTGACTGCACGATCGGCATTCGTCTCACGGAGCGAGACGGCTACGTTGGCGGCTCCGCCGAGCCACTTCGGCATTCCAGGCGAAACATCCGCGCCGCGGCTGCGAAAGTCGCCCCGCTCGTGGATGTAGGTCTGACGCGGAGCGAACGCGGCCCGCATCACCGGCGCTCGCGTTGGAAATGCGGCGGGGAATTCCTTCTTCAACTCGGCGATCTGCTTTTGCAGATCGGGCAGTTTCAGTTCGGCAAACTTCTTCGCGTCCACGATCGAGCCGTGCGACAAGAAATAATCGAGCCAGTTGTCTTGCTGACGCGGCGTTCGCTGGTCCCAGGGTCGCCGCACAATCTCGCAGCCTTCGAGTTGCCCTTCGCCGAGATGGCCTCCCCAGATCAGGCCGAGCACTTCCCACTGCCGATCCCAAACATGGTCTTCACCAGGATTCGCCGCCGCATGCAGAGCCTTCGCCTCCCACTGCTTTTGCAGTTCGGTCAGCCCCGCGCGAAACGGCTCGACGGTCTCGCGTCGCCGCCGTTCATACTCCGGCCGCGAGCGTTGATAGCCGGCGACTTCGTTCGGCAGCGGCGCGTCGATGTTGACCTCATCGACGTCGTCGAAGAAGGCGTACAGCCGAAAGAACTCGGCCTGCGTCAGCGGGTCGTACTTGTGATCGTGACATCTCGCGCAGCCGACTGTCAGGCCGAGCCAGATCGTGCCGACCATCGACGTACGGTCCACGATCTGAGCGACGCGATACTCTTCGAGGTCCGCTCCGCCCTCGCGATTGCTGAGTGTTTGACGGAGGAAGCCAGTGCCAATGATGCGGTCGAGTGTGTTGTCAGCCTCTTGGACCAGCAAATCCCCAGCCAACTGTCGCACAGTGAATTCATCAAACGGCAGATTGTCGTTGAGCATTAGCGTGACCCAATCGCGATACCGCCACGCGACCGGCCGCAACTGATCGGTCAAATGTCCGTCGCTGTCTCCGTAATGACACAGATCGAGCCACGGTCTCGCCCACCGCTCCCCGTAATGCGGCGACGCCAGCAACCGATCCACCAACCGCTCGCAAGCGTCCGGTTGCTCATCCTTCACGAACTCCTCGACCTCCTCCGGCATCGGCGGCAGCCCAATCAGGTCGAGCGTGACTCGCCGAATCAACGTGACTCGGTCGGCTTCCGGCGACGGCGCGATGTTCTCTTTCTCCAACCTTGCGAGCACGAATGAGTCGCTGCCGTTTCGCGGCCAATCGGCTTGCCGAACACGCGGCGGAGTCGGGCGAGTGATTTGGCGGAAGGACCAATGTGGTTCATCGGCCAACGCCAGCGAGCCGACCGTGACGATCGCAACAACGATGACTTGTCGGACGGACATCGCTTG
>JAYVQJ010000571.1:0-7080 GCA_043777235.1 Planctomycetia bacterium | reverse complement strand
CGCGCGACTTCTCGTATCGGGCGACGTCGGTTTCCGTCTCAAATGGCGATTCGTGGAGAACAAGATGGCTTCGGCAACTTCTGGGACCGGTCGGTTGGATGCGGCGTATCGCGAGCGATTCCCTGGCTCGGCGAAGCTGTTTGAACGCAGCTCGCAACTGTTTCCCAACGGAGTGACGCACGACGGACGCTACTTGCAGCCGTTCCCGATCTTCGCGGCTGAGGCTCGCGGATCGAAGAAGACCGACGTCGATGGCCACGAACTGATCGACTATTGGGTCGGCCACGGAGCGCTGCTGCTGGGACACTCGCACCCAGCCGTCGTCGCCGCTGTGCAGCGGCAGGTCGCGAAGTCCACGCATCCTGGAGCTTGCCACGAACTGGAAATCGAATGGGCCGAATGGGTCCGCCGACTCGTCCCGTCCGTTGAGATGATGCGGTTCACGAACAGCGGCACCGAAGCAACGCTGATGGCGATCCGCGTCAGCCGCATCGCCAGCGGACGAACGAAGGTCATCAAATTCGCCGGCCACTTTCATGGCTGGCACGACGCGGTGATCATCTCGTCCGAGCCGCCGCACCCCGCCAACGTCCTCGCCGGTGAATCCCCGATGACCTCCGATTATCCGACTCCCGGTGTGACTGCGGGTGTCGATGGCGACATCGTGATCGTCCCGCCGAACGATCTCGCCGCGCTGGAGCGTGCGATCAACGAACATCAACCGGCTTGCGTGTTGCACGAAGGAAATGGAGCGCGTTGGGGATTCGTCCCCGCTCGACCAGAGTTCGTGCGCGGAGTTCGCCAACTGACTCGCGATAAGAACGTGATCTTCCTGCTCGACGAAGTCATCACCGGTTTTCGTGTCGCACCGGGTGGCTTCCAAGAAGTCTGCGACATTCAGCCGGATCTCTCGACGTTTGCCAAAGTGCTGGCGGGCGGTTTGCCCGGCGGAGTGCTCGGTGGCCGAGCCGACTTGATGCAGGCATTGGCGTTCGGCAATTCGTTCGGCAAGAAGATGAAACACCCCGGCACATACAACGGCAATCCGCTCTCGGCCGCCGCTGGTATCGCCGCGTTGGAGATCGTCGCGACCGGTCATCCGACTCGCCGTGCGAATGAGGTCGCCGCGTTGCTTCGCAAAGGACTCAACGATCTGTTTGCGAAGAAGAGTTTGAATTGGATCGCGTACGGCGATTACTCAGCGATCAAGATTCTGCCGAACTACGACGGCCCGCGTCCGACGAGTGACGACTTCCTGCCGTATGGCGGCGACTGGCGGAAGCTCGATGCGAAGCAAGACCCCGCGCTGTCGCAAGCGTTCCGCTGCGCGCTGCTGCTTGGTGGCGTCGACTGGATGGGCTGGGGCGGCAGCACGTCCGCCGCTCACGATGAGCAAGACGTCGCTCGCACCGTCGAAGGTTTCTCGCAGGCCATCGACTGGCTGCGCGGCGACGGGTTCGTGAGGTAGGCGTGCAAGAGAGTCCGCAGATAGCTGATCAAGATGCGGGCCTGGGATCGTCTCTGCTCACGGCTCCGCTGCGCTCGACGATGTTGCGGTTGGCGTGGCCGGTGTTTGTCGAGCAGCTTCTGAACTTTCTGGTCGGCTTCACCGACACGTTTCTGGCGGGCTTCATTAGCAAAGAGGCAACGACGGCCGTGGGCCTCGCGGCGTATGTCGGTTGGCTGGCCTCGAACATTTTTTCACTCGTCAGCATCGGGACGGTCGCGGTGGTCGCTCGGCATTGGGGAGCCGGCGAGTTTGAATCGGCCAGCCGCGCGGCGAATCGCGCGGTGGCGATTGCGACAGTGGTCGGGATCGCGGTGTATGCACTGATTTGGTTCGCCGCTCCGTCGTACGCGGCACTGATGCGTCTGGAAGGCGCGACGGCCGAGATGGTCGTGCGATTTCTGCGAATCGATGGTGCGGGGTATCTGTTCTCGTGCCTGGCGGTCGCGGGAGCCGCCGCGCTGCGAGGGACCGGGCAGATGCGAGTGCCGATGATGATTCTGGGATTCGTCAATGTCATCAACGTCATCATTACGACATTGCTGAGCGGCGTCGGTCCGGCCGAATGGTTAGCGGTTTCCGAACGGTTCGGCATTGAAGGCTTGGGACTCGACGGCATTGCATACGGCACGTTTGTGGCGCGGTTGATCGGCGGACTGCTGACGATCGGTGTGCTCAGCAGCGGCCGATTCGGTCTGCATTTGAAACCAAGTGAAGTGACTCTTCGCGGAGACATCGCGCGGCGCATTTTGCGAATTGGTTCGCCGGCCGGATTCGATGGCCTGCTGCGTTGGTCGGGACAGCTTGTCTTTCTGATGATCGTGGCTCGGCTGAGCGACAACGAATCGGAGCGAACCGCGATCATGGCGGCGCATCTGATTGGGATGCAGGTTGAAGCGATCTCATTTTTGCCGGCGTGTGCGTGGGGCATGGCGGCGGCGACGCTCGTGGGACAATCGCTTGGCGCGAAGCAGCCGGAGCGAGCACGCGCCGGGGGGCATGAAGCGGTGAAGCAATGCTCTGGGTTGGCGCTGATTCTCACGGCCGTCTTCTTCTTCGCAGCTCAGCCGATCTATGAATTGATGCACCTCGACGCTCAGGTTCATGCGGTGGGAGTGACTCCGTTTCGATTCAACGCGCTGTTTCAGATCCCGCTGGTGACGGCGATCGTCTACACATTCGCGTTGCAAGGAGCGGGCGAGACTCGGCAGCCGATGTGGGTCAGTCTGCTGGGTGTCTTCGGCGTGCGGCTGACTCTGGCGTATCTGTGCGGCATCGTGCTGCATGGTGGGTTACTCGGTGCCTGGATCGGCATGTGTTGCGACAACACGGTTCGAGCGATTCTGGTGGCTTGGCTGTTTCGCCGCGGCCGGTGGATGCACAAGGCCGTGTGATCCGAGCGTTGGCATTGTTTCGGAATGCGGATCGTCAAAGGAATGTCGTCAAAGGAATGTCGTCAAAGGAATGAACGCCGAGACGACATGTTGTTTGCGCTTCTTGTCGTTGCCGAAAGATTCGTATCGCTCGCTAAGCGATCTCGAGATCGTGGTATTGGTCTCCGCTGAGATCGACCGACGGCTGCCGCAGAGTCCTGACTGTGGCGAGACCAGACAGCATCCTGTCGACGGGATTTCATCAACGACGATTCTGTCTCGATTTGACTTGGATATTCGCACAGCCGCTGTAAGCTGCGCCTGCGAATTTTACCTGACAGTCTTTGGGCCGCTCACCTAAAAGACTGCCGGATTGGGGTCTGTGATGAAGATCTTGATGGTCGAAGACAACCCGGTGGACCGCTTGTTTGTCACGCAGTCGCTCCAGCAGGTTGTGGGATTCGAATACGAGATCTGCCAATGCGGGTCATTGGCAGATGCTTTTGAGCAAATGGGGGCGACCCCTTTTGACGTCGTCCTGTTGGACCTCTGGCTGCCTGACAGTGAGGGCCTTGAAACCTGCCAGCGCGTTGTCGCCAAAGACCGCGACATCCCCGTCGTTGTGATGACAGGGACTGACGATCGCACTCTGGCGACGGAGGCCATTCGCATTGGTGCTCAAGATTATCTGGTCAAGGGAGCCTTCTCCGGTTCGGCGATCGCTCGTGTGTTGGAGTACGCGATTGACCGCCATCGATTTCAATTTGATCTGGCTCAGCAGCGCAATCATTTCCAACAAGTGCTGAGTCACGTGCCGGCCATCATTTGGACGACCGATCGCGAGTTGACAATCAACAGCGCGTGTGGATCCGGGCTACAATTCCTGGAACCCGATCAGCAGCCAGTCGTCGGACAGTCGCTCGACGAGTATTTTCGTGGGAGCTTCGAGTTGGACGGAGTCAGCCGTGTGCATCAACGAGCGCTGGATGGAGAATCCGTCTCGTTTGAAAGCGAATGGCTGGGACGAACCTTCGATGTGCAGATCGAACCGCTGCGCGAGCGGGAACGAGAGGTGGTGGGAACGATCGGCATTGCGCTGGATGTCACCGAACGCCGGAATCTGGATCGCGAAATTGGTTTTGCGCGGCTCGTTCAAGAGTCTTTGCTGCCCGCGCAGTATCCGCCGTTGGAAGGATTCGACATCTTCGGCGGTTCGTATCCGGCGAGGAAAACCTGCGGTGACTGGTTTGACTACCTGAATTTTCAAGACGGCTCGTTGGGGCTAGTCGTGGGAGACGTCAGCGGCAAAGGCTTCGGCCCGGCGATTCTCAGTGCCACGATTGCCGCCTACTTGGAAGTGTTTGCCGAAACGCATTCGGACGTTCGCGAGATTCTTACGTTCTGCAATCGATTGGCTTGCCGGCGCTGCCTCGAAGGACAGTTCGTCGTCCTCTCGCTCGCGATGTTGCGACCAGCCGAGCGAATTCTGACCTATGGCGGAGCCGGAGACAGAATGCTGATCGTCGGCCGCGATGGTCAGTTGAAACACACCGTCGCGGCGAGCGGATTTCCGGTCGGATTGGAGAGTGATCACATCTACGACGCCCCCGCCCAGATTCCGTTGGAACCAGGAGACGTCTTGCTGATCCTGACCGACGGATTCCGCGAGGCGATGACCGTGAACGACGACTTGTTCGGCGAGTCGCGCATCGTTGAGACCGTCGCCGCAAATTCTCAGGCGACCGCAGCCGAAATCTTCAATGCGTTATGGGAAGCCGCTCGCAAGTTTTCCAACGGCGAACGCCAGAGCGATGACATGACGGGGATCGTCGTCAAAGTGCTCGACACCTAAGTAGCCCGTAGAGAAAAGTAGGCGAGTCACTCCGTGACTCGAAAATTCCAGTCACGGAGTGACTGGTCTACATTCTCTGCGGCCCGTTTTGAAACTGCGTACTTTTCTCTGCGGGTCTACATAGATCGCGGCCTGCTGAATAAGTAACCCGACGCGTCAGCGAGGGTCGGCCTTTCGAGGACGCGGAATTGCGCGACCTCAATTCTGATCCTTATCCGTCGAGAACCCTTCGGGAATAAAAGCCTGACGCGCCTGCGAACCCATGATCCAATTTCCGTTTCCCGGAATTGTTTTGCAGAGACGAGCGCGACATGATGTTCGCCACGCATCGAGCCACCAGTCGAGTTGGTTCAGGAGACCGAAATGAGGAATCGCAAGCTCGTGTTATTGACGGTCGCCGCAGTCGCTTTCGTGTTCGGCATCTTCGACCTTCAAGTCGATCAGTTTGCCGCCGCGCAGAATTCACAGGCGCGCGGGAAGACCAAGGCCAGCATGAAGCGGGGCGCAAAAGGGAAGGCAGCTCCTCCCAAGACCAACCTGCCGACTGGGGCCGAGAAGACCAAGGTCGACATCGCGCCCGTCAAACCGGAACTGCGAGATACGGCGATGCGGTCGGCGGCGAAGATCGACACGCTCGTCGAAGCCGGGCTGAAGAAGGGCGGACAGAAACCGAATGAGATGTCCTCGCCGGAGCATTTCGTTCGCCGAGTTTATCTCGACATCACCGGCACGATTCCGACCGCGAAGCAGACCGAGTCGTTTCTTGCGAACAAGTCGGAGTCGGCTCGGACTGTGCTGGTCGACGGGTTGCTCAACCGCCCCGGTTACGCCAGCCAGATGTATAACTGGATGGCGGACATTTTGCGGCTGGTCGACAAAGCCGGGAACGACAACTACCTGCGACCGTATTCCGACTGGGTCAAGGAATGCCTGCAAGACAATGAGTCGTGGGACGCGATGGTGCATGACATGCTCACCGCTGAGGGCCACGTCTGGGACGAACCGGCGGCGGGCTTCGTGCTTCGCGATCCGGGGATGCCACTGGACAACCTCAATAACGCGGTGCGGATTTTTCTCGGCACGCGCATCGGCTGTGCTCAGTGCCACGACCATCCGTTCGACAAGTGGACTCAGAAAGAGTTTTATTCGCTCGCCGCATTCACGGCCGGCATCGAGTACCGATCGAAGACGAAGATCAACATCAACAACAAAGACATCGACAAAGCGTCCAACAAGGACGGCAAGGAATCCAATGAAGCACGGAGAGCGAAGCAGTTGATGCGGCTGAATCGCAATGGCGTCTCCGAGAATGAAAAGAAACAACTGAAGTTCCCGCACGACTATCAATACGACAACGCCAAGGCGGAGCAGATTGCGACTCCGGCCGTGCTGTGGGGGACCGCTCCGTCAAAGATCAACAACTCCGAGCGCCGCAAAGTCTTCGCCGATTGGGTCGCAACCGCTGACAACCCGCGTTTCTCGCTGACGATGGCCAATCGGCTGTGGCAGAAAGCGATGGGGATTGGCCTGATCGAACCGGCCGACGACATGAAGGACGAAACGAAGGCCACGAATCCTGAACTGATGGAATTCCTCGCCAGCGAATTGGTCCGGCTGAAGTTTGATCTGAAGGAATTTCAGCGGATCATCTACTACTCGAAGACGTACCAACGAGCGGCGACGTATGGCGAACTCGATCCAGAGAATCCGTATTTGTTCCCCGGCCCGCTGCTCCGCCGTCTGACCGCCGAGCAGGTGTGGGACTCGTTGCTAACGCTCACGATGCCGACCCCGGAACTGGTTGTGCGGCCGGATGACGACGAGTACGTCGCAACCGTCGCCCTCACGGAAAAGACGACTGCTGAGGAACTGCTCAAGAAAGTCGAGCACCTCGCCAGCATCAGCAAGGAAGAGGGCAAAGAGAAAAACAAACGGCTCTACAAAGGGCAGGAGTTGGTCCGCGCGTCCGAGTTGCCGCAGCCGTTGCCGGAAGGTCACTTCCTGCGACAGTTCGGCCAGAGCGATCGGCAGTCCATCGCCGACAGTCACACCGATGGAACCGTGCCACAACTGCTGACGATGTTCAACGGCCCAGTCACGCACATGATGCTCGAGCAAGGTTCGGTGATCTACAACGAAGTCAAAGCCGCTCCGACCGTCGAGGGGCAGATCAACAAAATTTTCGTGCTCGTGCTCAATCGCCATCCGACCGCCGCCGAACGAGCGGTCGCTCAAAAAGAAATCAAAGCCGCCGGCCCCGCCGGCATCGGCAACGTCATTTGGGCGCTGCTCAACACACGCGAGTTTTTGTTTGTGCAATAACCAACCGTACCGTGACCGTTAGGGAG
>JAYVQJ010000570.1:0-7099 GCA_043777235.1 Planctomycetia bacterium | reverse complement strand
TCGATAACCAAAAACTAGAGGCTAATCGCCAAGAGGGCCGTTTTATTCATCGCCGCCATCATTGGATTCGTCATCTTCAAGGATTCCTTTTTTCGCCTTAGCGATTTTGTCTCGAAGGTCACCTGAATTATTGGCGCGAATAATAACGTCCGCTTCATCACACAACTGGTTCTTCCACAGATTAAAGAGTGCATCATCCATCAACTGCATTCCGTATTTCTTGCCGGTTTGAAGCGACGAGTTGATTCGGAATGTCTTGCCTTCACGGATGAGATTTGCGATTGCAGAGGTCACGACCATAAATTCGTAAGCCGCAACCATCCCCTTGGGTTTGCGTGAAAGTAGCTGCTGGCTGAGAACTGCGATGATCGAAGTGGAGAGTTGCGTCCGAATCTGTTCCTGCTGGTTTGTCGGAAACACGTCAATGATTCGATCGACTGTCCCTTGCGCGCCAGTGGTGTGCAACGTGCCAAAGACCAAGTGGCCCGTTTCAGCGGCGGTGATGGCAGCTTCCATTGTTTCCAAATCTCGCAATTCGCCAACCAGGATGACATCCGGATCCTGTCGGAGCGCCCGGCGGAGCGCCTCGGCGAAGGTGGGAACGTCAACGCCCACCTCCCTCTGGTTCACTGTGCTCTTTTTATGGACGTGATAGTATTCAATGGGGTCTTCTAGTGTGATGATATGGTGATCACAGTTTTCGTTGAGCCAATTAATCATGCTTGCGAGGCTAGTTGTTTTTCCGCTACCAGTCGGCCCCGTCACTAAGAAAAGTCCTCGTGGCCGTTGAATCAAGTCCCGGATAAGTGGCGGCAGGCCGAGTTGTTCAAAAGTCAGAAAGTCTGTCGGAATTCTTCGCAAGACCATCGAAATCTTGCCTTTTTGCTTGAAGACCGATACTCGAAAGCGAGCCTTATCACCAAAAGCAAAACCGAAGTCTGTTGTGCCAGATTCTTGCAGTTCTTGTTGATTGCGTTCCGGTGTGATGCTTTTCATCAGCGAGACACTGTCCTCAGCCTCAAGCGTCTTCGTCTCCAGGCGAACCATATGCCCGCCCACTCGGACTACGGGGGGCTGTCCGCATGAGATGTGTAGGTCGCTGACCTTTTCCTTTACCACAGTCTCAAGAAGCTTGTCGATTTGAATCGATGCCATGAAATTCCCGATCTATTGAAATTGCAGAACTCGATTTTGGGTCGAACACAGACTGCGGCAACCAAATCCCGTTTAACCAAAGCAATTCCGACTAATCGACCGCTTTTTGCAGACGAGAAACCTCTAACAACGTCGTAATGCCCTTCATTGCCTTGTCCGTCGCGTCTTCCGAGAGCGACCGCATCCCCATCAGGCGTGCCTGGCGTCGGATGTTCTGGGAAGGCTCGCGATTAAAGGTCATCTCACGAATTTTCGAGTTCATTGTCATCAATTCAAAGACAGCCACTCGTCCACGGTATCCGGTGTGCTGGCAATGGTTGCATCCTCGACCTCGCATAAAGGTCGCAGTCGCCGCTTGCTCTGGTGAGATACTGAAAGCCTCCAGTTCTGAAGCGTCAGGCATGAATGGCTCGCGGCATTTTGGACAAGCGACCCTAGCGAGTCGTTGTGCCATGACCGCCATAACGCTTGACGCGACGAGAAAAGGCTGGACTCCCATGTCGATTAGCCGAGTCACGGAACCGGGCGCATCGTTTGTGTGGAGTGTGCTGAAAACCAAATGTCCTGTTAGTGACGCCTGAATTGCCATTTCCGCAGTCTCGGCGTCGCGAATTTCTCCAACTAGAATGACGTTTGGAGCTTGGCGAAGCATCGCACGAATGATCGAGGCGAAGTTTAAACCGATGCTTGATTTGACTTCAACTTGGTTGATTCCTGGTAAAAGGTATTCGACCGGGTCTTCGGCGGTAATCAGCTTTCGATCCGGTCGGTTGAGTTCACCGAGAGCACTGTAGAGAGTTGTTGTCTTTCCGCTACCGGTTGGGCCCGTCACCAAGAAAATGCCATTCGGGCGTCGAATGATATTTTGAAACTTACGGTAGTTGTCCTCGCTGAAGCCGAGATTTCGGATTCCTATTTTGATGCTGTCCCTGTCGAGGATTCGCATCACAACTGCCTGGCCATGTACTGACGGCAGAATACTGACGCGAAGATCGAATTCCTTTCCGTTTGCCCGTGTCTTAATTCGACCGTCCTGGCACCGCCGTTTCTCTGCGATATCCATATTTGCCATGATCTTGAGTCGCGAAACGAGCGCTGCGAGAAGACGTCGGGGCGGACTATCTCGTTCCACAAGTACGCCGTCGATTCGATACCGAATTCGCACTCGAGATTCGAACGGCTCAATGTGAATGTCGCTGGCTCGCATATTGACCGCTTCGGTGATGATCAAATTGACGAGCCGAACGATCGGCGCGCTGTCATCATCACCCGCGACAGTTTCGGCTTCCTTCAGTTCTGTCTGCGTGATATCAATTTGCGTCTCCGTGAATTCGGAGATCATCGAGTCAACGGATTCGGTTTCACTTTGACCGTAATGCCGGTTGATCGCGGACAGGATCGACTCGTTGGACGCAACTTTGACCTTAATTTCCCTGTTGAGGATGAAGCGTAATTTGTCCAACACTTCGAACTTCATTGGGTCGTTAATTCCGACAGTCAGAGCGTCTCCATCCATTCCCAGCGGGATCACGGTGTTTTCTCTCGCAACCGACTCGGGGATCATCTCGATGACACTCGGCGGAATCTCGTAACCGTTTAGGTTGACGGTCTCAAATCCGAATTTTGAAGCTTGCAGGTTGCTGATCTCATTGGCATCAACGTAGCCGAGTTTGATGAGCGCCTCTTCTGTTCGGATTCCCAAACTACTGGCAAGTTGTGAAGCTTCTTGGACTTGGTCGCTGGAAACCAAGCCGTCTTTGATCAGCTTTTTGAGGATGTCGTCCGACATTCTTGAGTCCTTCGATATGAAACAGTTTCCGACAGGCTTGTTAATTCTCAGTCGTCGGAGGAGGAGCGTCAAGGAATTCGAATCCTTGGCGTCATCAGTATTTCTGGAGATCGGTGATTCCGATCACGTTTGATCTTGCGCCGCAGAAGAGCACGGGAACTGGCGGAGTGAGGTGGAGATTTGGAATCATAGTGTAGCAGTTCCAGTCAAGGAGGAGTCGCTACCGAACGCGGACCAAGTGTTCCGAGGTGTTGCAATGGTGTACCGCTGGAGCCGGCATTGAGCCACTCCACATCGGAAGTGGGCCGCAGAAAGTCGGCATGGTCGGGGTCACGGGAAACGAATCGAAGAGACTGTTCGGACTTGAATTCCGCAATTGTCCCGCTCCGTGTCGCGTTGAGATCGGTGGGTATTCCGCGTTCCCACCAATTGGAGCCGAAGTCCCAATTCTCCGCAGCGGCGTTCAGGTCGTCGTGAGTGTCGGTCAGAATTCGCTCGCCTCCGATGATCAAGTTGTTGGCTGCGGTAAGCAGCAGTTCGGAGGCTTGCTGAGTCTTGAATGCCATCCTGTACTGCGATTGAAAGAACTTGTTGTTGATGATCTCCAGACTGTGCGCCGGCAGTCGCTCCTTGAGGACAAAGTTCAGCGCGCTCTGCCGTTGACGAACAGGTTCTCGCGAATGATGAGTTTGCCCAACGTGTCACTTGGTTCGACCCACGGGGAGACGTTCGTGCCGGTAGTCGTTCGCCGCTCGAAGCGGTTGCGAGTCAGTCAGATTTCGCTCGGTGGCTGGCTGGTCGCATGAATCCAGATGCATTGTGCGTCGCTGTTTGAGGTGATGTAACAACCGGTAATTTCGATCGGTCCATCCGCCGAACTGGAGCGTCGGGCGTTGATTTGAATCGCGGCAAAGTTGCCGACATCCGACGGCTGTTCGATCACCAGATCGTCCAACGTGAGGTTGCCAACCTCCACCAAGCAATTCCATGACGAGGAACGGAACTCCCGGTTGCTCGTCAACCGCGTGAATGGCCACGACGTTTGGATGCGACACGGCTGCTGCCGCGCGGGCTTCGCGAATGAATCGCCGCCGCGCCGTGGCGCTCGACGAATACTCGCGACTCAAAATCTTGATCGCGACAGAACGCCGAAGCTGTTCGTCGAACGCTTTGAGTACCACGCCAAACGTCCCCTGACCCAGCACCGCGAGGACGTCGTATTTTTCCAGCCGGCCCATCGAATCGGCTCGCTCCGACGGATTCAGCAGCGATGCGTCAAACGCGGCCTCTTCAAGATTCAACCCCGGGGCATCGGCCATCTCGTCTTGGTCGGCCAGATTACAGTTTCGTGTGCGTCATTGAAGGACCGCCTGAGACGGGCTCCGCAGGCGTCGCGTTTGATGCACCAGGCAATGCTGTTTCCGATTGACTCAGGCGTTGCACCAATTCCGAGCACGACGAGCAATTGGCCGCGTGCGATTGCAACAACTCGTGCTCCGACGGGGACAGTGTCCCAGCCATGAACTCTCGCCAAGCTTGCTCGGCGGCACATTCAGTCGGCCGGTCCATGGGCATGCTTTCGATTGCTATTCAGGAATTTTGGCAGCTTCTTGCTGGCGACGTGCGGTGAGTTGATTGAGGACGTTGGCCACCGCATCGGCAACGGGAATTTTTGTCGGAGCCGAGTCAGTCCGCCATTTGAGTTCGATGAGTCCCTCTTGCAGACCTTTGCCGCCGATGACGACTCGTAATGGGAAGCCGATGAGGTCGGCGTCTTTGAATTTCACGCCGGCTCGCTGCGGGCGATCATCGAGCAGCACATCGACGCCCGCTTTTTGAAGCTGCGAGTAAATCGACTCGGCGGCTTCAACGACGGCGGCCTCTTCTTGCAGCGGCATGACAACAACTTCGTACGGAGCAACGGAAAGTGGCCAAATCAGGCCATTTTCGTCGTTCTTCGTCTCGGCGAGCGCGGCGATGATGCGGTTCACGCCGATGCCGTAGCAACCCATGATCAGCGGATGCCGCTGCTCTTTCTCGTCAGAGAAGTACGCTTCCAGCGACACCGAATACTTCGTGCCGAGCTTGAAGACGTGACCGATTTCGATGCCGTGAACGAGTTCGAGTGTTCCCTCGCCACGCGGACTCGGATCGCCGGCGGCAGCATTGCGGAGATCATGAGTCGTCGTCAGCGAGTAGTCGCGGCCGACGTTGACGTTGACGATGTGATGATCTCCCTCGTTCGCTCCGGTGATCGCATTGACGATCAAGGGGACGTCGTGATCGGCGAAGACTGGGCACTTAATGCCAACCGGGCCAGCGAAGCCGACCGGCGCACCGGTGACTTGCAGAATCACTTCCGGCGTCGCCATTTCGAGCTTCGTGACGCCGAGAGCTCGGCGGACCTTGCCTTCGTTGGCTTCGTGGTCGCCGCGGATCAGGACCGCGACCGGCTTGTCGTCGGCGGAATAGATCAGCGTCTTGACCATCTTCTCCGGTTTGCATTTCAGGAACTTGCAGACCGCTTCGATCGAGCCGACGTTGGGAGTGTGCAGCTTTGTCAGTGGCTTCGCGTCGGGTGACGTCGCAATAGTCGGAGGCTTGCGCCCGGTGTCGGCGCGTTCGAGGTTCGCGGCGTAGCCGGTCGTGCGACAGTGAACGATGCGATCCTCACCGTTGTTCGCGGGGCACATGAACTCGTGCGAAGCGTCACCGCCGATCGGGCCACTCTCGGCTTCGACCGGCAAGTATTCGAGTCCGCAACGAGCGAAGATGCGGCAGTACGCGCGGTACATCGCTTGATACGTCTCGTTGAGCGATTCGAGACTCGCGTGGAAGCTGTAAGCGTCCTTCATCAGGAACTCGCTGGTGCGGAGGACTCCGAACCGCGGCCGCTCTTCGTTGCGGAATTTTGTCTGAATCTGGAAGAGATTCAGCGGCAGTTGGCGATAGCTGCTGACGTGCTTCGAGACGAGATCGGTGACGACCTCTTCGTGTGTCGGGCCGAGGGCGAAGTGAACCTCGCTGTTGCCACGGCGTTGCTTCCAGTTGAACAGCACGTTGCCGAAGGCTTCTTTACGGCCGGTGCGGACGAAGAGGTCGATCGGTTGCAGCGCGGGCATGTGAATTTCGATCGCGCCGGCGGCTTCCATTTCCTCTCGGACGATCGCTTCTGCTTTTCGCAACGCCTTCCAGCCGAGCGGCAGATAGGTGTAGCTGCCCGCCATAAGCTGCCGAATCAGGCCGGCTCGCAGCATGAGTTGGTGACTGGGGACTTCCGCGTCCGCCGGGACTTCCTTCATCGTTGGGATCAAAGCCTTGGACCAGCGCACGTTATTCTCCTAAGCGGGACATTACAGATCAGTTTCAAAGTCAACTTTGGGAGACGAAGTTGTACAGCCCTGCCGTTGATTACCAAAGACAACGGGAAAGCGTGATTGGCTTGCGCCCGCGACTCCAGAAACGTGAGTCATCGGCCGTCCTGAATTTTTTCGGAATTCTTGCTCGGACCTGGCAGCAAAACCACTGCGCCGCCTCCCGCTGTAAACGAGATCGCGCGCGACGGTACGATCCGGTCCCCTTCGACAACGTTCTCTCGGCCACGCGTTTATTCTGCGGCAAGAAATCCGCCAGAGTGTCGATCAACCGTTTCACCGCCGACTCCAACGAGCGTTCAGGATTCATCTGCTGCGACACGAGCATCCACAACACCACGCTGGTGATGTCGTTCGTATTCCCGCGTCTGGGGAACCATCGATCCGCCGAGGACCAATCCGCAAGTTCTCGCAACAATTTCAACGCCCGATCAAACTCTGCGTCCTGCGGAGGATCAATCGGAACCTTCACGAGGATTCTCGCCGCCCTGCCGATTTGACTCCCGTTTCAAGAAGTCCTTCCCATGGCGCAAACGTCGTGTCAATCTTGGCCGTCTTCTAAAGTCAGCGCCATTGGGCTGACGCCACTCGGCTCGCCAAAGACTGATCTACAGAATGTCTCACTCATGGCCGCGTGCCGTATCGTGTCTACCAATCTCAGATTTCAAATCACAAGTTGGAACTCATACGGATCGCAAGAAATCACTGCGCGTTTGCCCGTTCGGCTCGTCACGCGGAGCGGTGACGGCTACGTAGCCATCATCGCTCCGCGTGATGAGCC
>JAYVQJ010000569.1:0-1854 GCA_043777235.1 Planctomycetia bacterium | reverse complement strand
TTCGTTCTCACGCAGAGGCGCAGAGTTCGCAGAGAGGATGCAACTCCCGTTTTTGTCAGACTCTGCGAACTCTGCGCCTCTGCGTGAGACCTTGTTCCCAATGGCCTTTTCCAACACGAATGTCGCAAAGTCCGTCACACCAGGATATCGTCGATGACTCGGCCGTCGTCGATCTCCAAACGCTTGCGGCCGGGGAAGTGCAAGCGGCGGTTGTCCAGGCCGAGCAGATGCAGCACGGTCGCGTGCAGATCGGTGACGTAGTGACCTTCGCCGAGCGCGTGATAGCCGAGTTCATCCGTCGCGCCGTGGACGTAGCCGCGCTTCAAGCCGGCTCCGGCCATCCAGATCGTGAAGCCGTTCGGGTGATGATCGCGACCATCCTTGCCACCGCCTCGAAGTTCGAGACCCGGAGTGCGTCCGAATTCGGTGCAGAACACGACCAGCGTATCGTCGAGCACCCCACGCTGTTTCATGTCTTGAATCAACCCCGCGACCGGCAGATCAATCGTCCCGCACAGCCTTGTGTGATTGTCTTTGAGCTTCTGATGCGAATCCCAAACTCCGTATGGCGACGGAAAGACTTGCACGAATCGCACACCCCGCTCGATCAGCCGCCGAGCCGCCAGCAAGCGTTGTCCTGCGAGTTTCGTCGCATCGGCGTTCAAGCCGTACAACGCCTGCGTCGCTTCGGTCTCTTGAGCAAAGTCGATCGCTTCCGGCACAGCCGCCTGCATCCGAAACGCCAACTCGTACGCGCGGATGCGTGCTTGCAGCTCTTGATCTTCGGGATACTCAACCGCCGTCAGCGCGTTGAGCTTGTTGATTAGGTCGTACTCGCGCCGCTGCTCTTCGAGCGACTGCCCGGCGTTGCGTTGACCGAATGGCAGAGGATTTTTCGGATCAAGCGCCAGCGGCACTCCGGCGTGCTGCGGTCCCAGGTACAGCGAGTCGATCGACAGCCGCGTGTCCGACCGCGTCGGCCCGCCGAGCACCGCGAACTTCGGCAGGTTCTCGTTGAGCGTTCCCAATCCATAATGCGCCCACGCACCGAGGCTCGGCTGCTGTTCGTCGAGCCGATGCCGACCGGTGTGAATCTGATTCTCCGCCGCGTGATCGTTGTCCGTCGTCCACATGTTGCGGACGAAGCACAGCTCATCGACTTGCTTCGCGAGATGCGGCCACCAATCGGTCATCTCGATGCCGCTCTCGCCGTGCTTGCGCCAGCCAACCTGCATCGGGTAGATCGTCGGGTACACGTCCCGAATGTTGATCTCTTCGGCCAGCACCGAGCGGAACCGTTTGTTGTGCAACGGCGACTTGAGCGGGTTCTCGAACGGTGTCTTGTCGAACGTCATCCCGGCGTACTGATTGAGCGCCGGTTTTGGATCGAACGTCTCGACGTGCGAATAACCACCGGAAAGAAAAATCCAAATTATCGACCTGGCTTTCGCGGCGTGGTGCGAGGGTGACAGGGTGTGAGAGTCCGAGTGCGAACGATCAGCCGCTCGCGCGACGCCGTCTTCGGCCAGCATGGCTCCGAGCGCGAGACCGGTGAAGCCCATGCCGAGGTCCGAGAGGAACGCTCGCCGAGAGGACTGACACGGACATGCTTGGGGATCGGCGTTCATTCCAGTCTCCGAATTTGTGGAACAGCGATTTTGAACAGAAGGACGCGAAGATCGCAAAGGACCGGAACGACCTCCCCGAAACATCTTCGCGCCCTTTGCGTGCTTCTGTTCAATCTGCCTTCAAAGCTCAGTAGTTCCAAGTTCGTGACGTTTGCGTTTGCCATTACTCCGAAGGAGTTGCGTCTCACAGCCCAGGGTTGTTCGCGCAGCGAGCTACCCTGGGTTG
>JAYVQJ010000568.1:0-1854 GCA_043777235.1 Planctomycetia bacterium | reverse complement strand
TCATTCGGCAAGCGTCTTTCGGCAAACGATCAAGGCTCATTCGGTCATCCAGGGAGGTCGCTTCGGGGACTCTTTTCTGCCACGGATGAAACACGGATTGAACACGGATCAGGACAGGAGACAGGGAATTGGAAAAGAAGAAGAAGGAGAAGAAGTGGCGGACGGGAATGCCGGACAACCGTTATTTTTCACGGATAAAACACGGTCCCAGCCAGAGGTTAGAAAACGTTACGCACCCTCGTTCCGTGACCTCACCTTTTTTCGACTTTGTTTTGTTCGCTGCCCGGATCCGTGTTCATTCCGGGTTTCATCCGTGGCTTTGAACCTTGCCTCCCCGGAACACCGGAAGAGCCACGATCAATTCCCGCCGAAGATGACGATCGCCTCTTCGTGGATCAGCGGCTTCTTGAACTGAGCGGATTGCAGCTCGACTTGCAGCTTCGAGTCGCCCGGCTTGACCGCTTTGAGAGTCAGGTCGAAGTGGACGTTCCCTTGGCCTCCGATTTCGGCGATCGGCTCGAAGACGATCTCATGTCCGCTGGTCGTGTGACTGGCGGGTCCGCGAACGGAAACGAATTGCAATTCGGCAGGCAGAGTCACTCGAACAGAAACGTTCGACGCGGCTCCCGAACCTTTGTTGCGGATCACCATGCGTGTCGTGAATTGTTCACCCTTCGAGTACGCCTCGGCCTTTTCGGAGAACTCGATCTTGAGGTCCGACGTGCCGATCGCGCGGAACTGGTAATCGGTCGCGGCTCCCTTGCGATTGTTTTCGCTGACTTGCACCGAGCCGGCGTGATTGCCAATCGCCTTCGGCACGACTTTGATCTTCAGTCCCAACGTTTGATTTGGATCGAGATGCGGGACTTGCCACGTCACGGTTCGCTGCTTCGCGTCGAAGCGGCCTCCGTCAGACGCCGAGACAAACTCGACGGTTCCCGGCAGTGATTCGGTGACGATCGTGTTGTTCGTCGGGTTTAGCGAGTTGTTCGTGATGCGGTTCTCGAACTCAATGGGCCGTCCGACATACCAATTGGCTTGGCCGTGCCGCGACAAGCTGACGAGCTGGCCGATGACATTGATTTCGACTTGCTGTTCGACAGCGGATGCACCGTCGACGGTGATGACCGCGCGATTCACGACTTTGCCGGGACGCATCGCCGTGAGCGGCAATTGAATCGTTTGCGACTTCCCAGCCGGGATCGTATTCATGTCGTATTCAAGGTCTCGTTCCGCGATGTCGGGCAGCTTCAAGTTTTCGGGGATGAGATTACGCAGCACGACTCGATGTGCATCAACGCTGCCATTGTTCGTGACCACAAAGTGGAGCGTCACCGTATCGTTGACTCGCACTTGTGGAGCTGCGGTGAGTTTCATGCTGATCTTTGGCGAGGCGATCGTCGTGCGCGACGCAACCTCGGAGGTGAAGTTCACCGTCGCGACGCTACCGACTTGGCCTTCGGCAATGGGAACAACTTTGACTTGGATCTCTTTCACGTCACCCGGCTTGATCGTGCCGAGCCGCCAGACCAGCTTCTTGCCGGTCAGTTCCGCTCGCGGAATCGTGCCGGAGAGTTTCGTTCCCATCGGAATTTGATCTTCGACGACGACCGCGTTCGCCGTGCTGTCTCCAACATTGCGGATCACGATCGTGTAGACCATCGGTTGATTCAGCGTCGCATTGGGAGGCGCGATCTTTTCGATCTTCAATTCCGGCCGCTGCGGTCCGCGCGGAGCGTCGGCTCGGACGGTCCCGTCGCCGGTGATGGACTCCGGATTCACCTCGAGCGGCGCGGCGGACGTGGTCTTCAACCGGTTCGGAGGAGTTGTGTCGTTGGTCTTGTGCCGCGCTTT
>JAYVQJ010000567.1:0-7105 GCA_043777235.1 Planctomycetia bacterium | reverse complement strand
TTCTTGCGATCCGTATGACTCGTCTACTTTTCTTCGCAGATCCACCTAGCCGAACTATGTCCGCGAACCCATCCGACGACTTCGACCCGTTGCCTCGGCGGCCCACGACTTTCATGGGGCAACTGCTGGATTGGCTGTTGCAGCCGACGGTGTTGCTGTTGTTGTCGTGCTCGATCGCCGCGTGGGTCTTCGTGCCGAAACTCGGAGTGCGATTGCCTGACTTGCGCAACGATCGGCAGTACCGGCTCACGACGTCACAGATCGAGATCACTCCGCCGCCACATTGGGTGCCGCACGACTTGGCGGAGCAAGTGATGCGACGCGCCGGTTTGCCGGCTGAGTTGTCGTTGCTCGATCCGGATGTCACTCGTCGCGTCGCGTCGGCATTCGAGCAGCATCCGTGGGTGAAAGGGCAAGTGCGAGTCAGCACGTCGGTGCCGGCGCGAATGAGCGTGACTCTCGAATACCGCGAGCCAGTCGCGATGGTGCGAGTGATTCAAGCGGGTAAGAGCGGACTCTTCCCAATCGATGCCGATGCGACTCTGTTGCCTTCTGCGGATTTCGCTCCGGCTGAAATCGCGAAGTATCCGTTGATCGAGAATGTCTCAACACCTCCCACCAGCGCGGCGGGAACGACTTGGAAGGATGCTGCGGTCTTCGGGTCAGCTCGGCTGGCGAAGGAACTCAAGCCACATTGGGAGTCCTTCGGATTTCAATCCATTCTCGTGCCAGCGAAATCGGACCCCAAGCGTGCTTGGGAGGAGCTGACTCTGCAACTCGGCACTCGCGGCGGTTCGCGAGTCATCTGGGGACGACCTCCCGGAGCCAAACATCCTGGAGAACTACCTTCCGACAAAAAAATCGACCGAATCAAGTTCTACCTCAGCCATCACGGCCCGTTCGATTCGGCGACGCATGGTCCATTCGAATACGACATCACGCGCTGGACCGACATCTCGCGCAAGCCGATCGCCGATCGCGGAAGCTCGCAACGCCGATGAGCCGAGCCGCTGCGGTTTTTCGCCCGCTAGATTCCTTGAGCCACGGAATTGAAACACGGTGTGTCAAGTTTTATGAGCCGGCACGCGCTAGCGTCCGGTTCGGATCGTCGATGGACTCTCGAACCGGACGCTAGCGCGTTCCGGCTGATGGTCAGAGGCGGAACCTCGCTAGACGGCCGGTTTCTCATTCTTTGCCGGGACATCACGAGGCTGGAACACTTCGAGTTCCGTCGTGTCGTGAAAATCGTCCGGTTCATCGCCTGAGGGGAACGCTCCCATTTTCGCGACCTTGACGGCGTCGAATTGCCCTCCGGATCGCAGCACCATTTCCGCCAGGTCGAGTGAATCGGAATCGACGCCACTGTCGCGCATGTGTTTGAGCGTCGCGTCGATGTCGTATTCGACGCGGCGGAGTTCCACCTTGCCATTCTCGATGATCGCATACGCGGCACGCGGATCGCCGTCTCGCGGCTGTCCAATGCTGCCAGGGTTGATGACCATCGATCCGTCGAGCTGCAACGAAAACGGAATGTGCGTGTGGCCCACCAAAACGAAGTCCGCTTCGATGCCGTTGAGTCGCGATTCCCACGCAGATTTGTCCTCGCGTAAGTATTCGTCGAACGGATCGCGCGGTGTCGCGTGAACCAGAAAGAAACGCTTGCCATCGAGCGTCAGCTTGCGCGTCACCGGCATCCGCGTCAGATATTTCATGTGAAACCCGCTGAGCACTTGCCAATGCAACGGACGAGTCGCCGCCGCCAAGCGATGCAGGCCGGAGGTCTTCTTCACGGGGATTCGTTGTGCGACCGCATGATCGTGATTGCCTCGTACCGATGCGGTTGCATGCTTTCTGACCCAATCGATGCACGGGACCGGATCAGTTCCATAATCCACGAGATCGCCGACGAACAAGCACGCATCAAACGGTTCTCGCACCGCCGCGAGCGCCGGCCAATTCGAGTGAATATCTGCAAGCACCAGAATACGCATCGACGTGAATTCCACCGGGAGCCGCGCGATGCAGCTCGATGAATAATCCGGACAAGACGATCCGAGCCACTCTACGACATTTCCGCCAAATTGCCGACGATGATCGCTAACACCTTGACCATTCGCATTCCAACCGGGTCTAATTTTCGAGCCTAGGGATCGAAATCCTCGTATCCAGGAGTGAAACGGTGGCGGAGCGACCGGTTTCTCAACAGACACTGCGTGAACAATTCACGAATGTCGAACAGCTCACCAAAGAGTTGGTCGACCATCTCGAACATAATTTGTTGCCGAAAATCCACGACTTAAAAAAGATCGTCCAGACGGAACTGAAGGGCGAAGCGGTCGTCGAAGACATCACCGTGCGGCATCACGCCTCGGATGTTCTCGAAAGTGCTCGCTTTGCTGACGAAGTGAGCGGAAAAATGACGGACTATTTCACGTCGATCAACCAATCTGTCTCGCGAATCATCGGTCCCCAATGACCGTCGTTGGCCGCTCGGCCACTCACGGTCAACCGCACTTCTGACGATCGCATCGAACGCAATCTGTCTCTGAAGAGTAATTTGAAGGTGAGCACAGTCTGCCAGTTCCGTGAGGACACCGGCGAGTGCTCGACCTTTTTGACTTTCAAGAATTATGAATCAACCTCGTTCCGACTCATCGATTTCGCAGCAGCCGCCCACGACGGCCTATCGCCCTGCGCGCGTTGGAATCGGTGCCGAAACGGTGATCAACCCGGAGCGTCGCGGACTTCCCCTACCGCTGCCCGATGGACCGGGGCTGCCGAATTCCTCGGTTTGGCTGCGGCTGTTTCCGTCCGAAGTGGATTATCAAGATCCTGCATTGGTTTCCGCTCCGACCGGATTGAAGCTGGGACATTTTCAGATCGAGGCTCGCATCGGCGCGGGTGGGATGGGAGCCGTCTTTCACGCGATGGACACACGACTGCAGCGCGGCGTGGCGCTGAAAATTCTCTCGCCGAGTCTGTCTCGCGACGACACAGCGGTGCAGCGATTTCAGAATGAAGCCCGCGCGGCCGCGCGGCTCGATCACGAAAACATCGCACGCGTGTACTTCATCGGCGAAGAACAAGGGCTGCACTTCATCGCGTTCGAGTTCATCACCGGCAAGAACCTTCGCGACTTGATCCGCGAACGCAACCGCATCGAACCGAATGAAGCGGTCAACTACGTCCTGCAAATCGCGTCGGCCTTGCGGCACACATCGGCGAACGGCGTCGTGCATCGCGACATCAAACCGTCGAACATCATCATCACGCCGTCTGGCCGAGCCAAACTGGTGGACCTCGGATTAGCTCGCAAAGAAAGCACCGAGTCCGCGCCTGATCTCACGATGGCGGGCACGACGCTCGGCACGTTCGACTACCTTTCTCCGGAGCAAGCCAAAGACCCGCGGAATGTTGATGTCCGCAGCGATCTCTACTCGCTGGGTTGCACGCTGTATCACGCGCTCACCGGCGAGCCGCCGTATCCCGAAGGAACGGTGCTTCAAAAACTGCTCGACCATCAAAGCGGTGAGCCGCCCGATCCGGCAAAGAAGAACCGCCGCGTCTCGGATGATCTCTCATTAGTCTGTCGCAAGATGATGGCGAGCGATCCCAAGCGGAGATATCAGACTCCCGACCAACTGACTCACGATTTGATGCTGATCGCCGGTTCGCTGGGCCTGCGCGGAATCAGTCCGGAAGGATTGATCTGGTTGAAATCGAACCGTTCGATGTCCGACTTCTGGCGGCAGAACGTCGGAGTCATCGCAATGGTCTCGCTGCTGATCATGATCGTGGTCGGCGTCGGACGATTTCCGAATCTCTTCAGCGACCTGACGAACGGAACGCATGCCGCATCGACTTCAAAGACGGACACTCCGAATTCCAATCGCGGGTCAGTCCGTCCTGGTGACAACGAGACCGTTCGCAACGAGATGTCAACGGAGACCGGAACAACTCCCAACGTCACGACGCCAGGATCGACTCAAAAGAAAACTTTGATCGACAACGACTCTGACTCTGGGTCGGAAGGGAGCAAAAAAGTCGCGGGCACGAACACAGAATCGCCTCGCTTCCCGATGCCCTTGTTGCCGAACTTTGAGAATCCCTCAGATGGCTCGGTGTTTCCTTCGGTGATTCGTCCGCCGGAGTCCGTCATCTTTGCACCGGATGAGAAGCCGATCGCCAGCGTCAGCCCCAGCGACAAGACGGCCGGACGTGAACCATCAACGATCGCGCGTCCAACGACCATCGGAACATCCGCCGATACGCCGAGCGACAGCGGTTCGTCCATCGAGAAACCGTCAGTGGCAGCCGAGGAAATCAACGGTGTGTTCGTACTCGCCTCGGATGGCGCGGCGGCAAAACGCTTCCCGACTTTGGAAGCGGCCTGTGCGGCGGTTTCCGATGGCAGCGTCATTGAACTGCGCTATAACGGTCGCCGATTCGAAAAGCCGCTACGAGTCAGCAAGAAGAACGTCACGATCCGAGCCGCACGCAGTTTTCGTCCGATTGTCGACTTCGCACTCAGCGGTCTTTCGACAGACGTACCTCTGCGATTGATCAGCATCAGTAGCGGTCCCGTGCAAATCAACAATGTCACGATTGAGGTTTCCGTACCGGAATTCTTCTCGGCCGAACGGATCAGCCTGTTCGCGATTGATCGGGCCGAGCAACTGTCGCTGCGAGACGTCATCGTCACCTTCAGTAATCCCGGACAGCGGCCCTCCTCACTATTCGACATTTCGACCGAGCCAGGCCAAATGTTGGCCGACATGAAGATGAACTCAACGGGTGTGGCTCGCGATCCTCTAAAGATTGAATTGACCGAATGCTTCTTGCGCGGTCACTGCGATTTGTTTCATGTCCGCAACACGAAGCCCGGACGACTGTCGCTGCGAGACACCGCGATTGCTCTCGGAGGCTCACTGCTCCGAGTCGAGGGTCATTCGGAGAAACCTGCGGAACAGACCCGTCTTGAATTGGAACTCAAACACGTCACCGCTATCGTCGGTCAAAGTCTGATCCGTCTGGAGAGCGGTGACTTGCCGCGTGAACTGCCCCCGGTCGCGGTCGATGCGCTCAACAACATCCTGATCACAACCGCGAAGGGACCGTTGGTCTCGACGAACGGCAACACCAGCGAGTCCGACTTCCGCAAACTCATCGTCTGGTCCGGTCAAAAGAATTTCTACGATGGATTCGACGACTGGAAAACGGTTGGTGATGTCGGTGCCTCGAACGACAAACTCGTTTGGCTGTCGGATCGCGGCGACGTCGCCTCGATCACGCTCGACGCGCTGACGCTCGACCGCGAGACCTCCTCGCCCAATCCCGGTATCAATGCTGCGACCGACGGCAACAACGCCGGTGCCGACATCTCCAAACTGCCTCGCCCGTCAGACACAGACCCGCGCAGCGAATAACTCACCGATCTTCGCGAGTTCTCGCGTGCATATTGCTCACGTCTTGGAAATCGCTTCGTCCAGGTTGAGAAGCAAGCTTGTGACCGTCGTCCATGCGGCCAACTCTTCCGCCGTGATCTCTGTCGCGGAACGTGGTCGGCCGACGCTCAGCAATTGTTCGGCGGCGGTGCGATCTTCACGAAATCGGATTGTCGCCGTGTGCAGTGTCTCTGAAACAATGCGATGTTCCGCGGCGGTGGGCTGACGGCCAAGAGTTAACTGAAATGCGAGCGTGATCCGTTCGTCTTCGGTCTTCGCAGACAACAACACACGTTCGGCTAACGTGCGAGCCGCTTCCACGAACGTCGGGTCATTGAGCAACACTAGCGCTTGCAGCGGTGTGTTGGTGCGTGCTCGGCGAATGAGACAGAACTCGCGGTCGGGCGCGTCGAACGTCGTCATGCCGGGCGGCGGACAGGTTCGCTTCCAAAACGTGTACATGCCGCGGCGATAAACTCCGTCGCCGGCATCGGGCGCGTATTTCTCGCGGCGTTCGACCGACACGTCTTCCCACAATCCTTCCGGCTGATACGGCTTGACGCTCGGCCCGCCGAGCCGTTCGCGCAGCAGGCCACTGACCGCGAGCGCGTTGTCACGCACTGTCTCGGCCGGCAGCCGATAGCGCGGGCCGCGAGTGAGCAGGCGATTGCGAGGATCGCGGTCCAGAAGTTTCGGCGTCACGCTGGAGAACTGCCGATACGTCGCGCTCGTCACGATCAATTTCAGAATCGCCCGCTGATCCCAACCGGTGCGAATCAATTCGGTCGCGAGCCAATCGAGCAACTCCGGATGACTCGGCAGTGAACCCTGCACTCCGAAGTCTTCGGCCGTTTCGACAAGGCCAGTGCCGAACAGCATCTCCCACCAACGATTCACTGCCACGCGAGCCGTCAGCGGATGCGAAGGGCTGGTCAGCCAACGAGCCAGTGCCGCTCGATCGGTTGGCGCGTCTGCCGGCAAGTTGGCAAATACGGACGGCACACCCGACGAAACTTCATCGCCCCGTTGGTCGTACTGACCGCGCTTCAGCAGGAATATCTGCCGTCGCGGTGTCTGCTCCTGCATGACCATCGTGACCGGGATCGTCTTGTCGAGTTCCACGAGCAGTCGGGGCACGTCGGCAATCTGTGACTTCAGATTGCGTGATTCAACGTCGATGCGGTCGAGGAAGAACTGTCGCAACGTCGTCTTCTGAGACTCTGATCGTTCCGCCGGCGCGACCGCGAGAATGTCTTTCAAACTGCCGAGCGTTTGCCCGGCCGCCAGCGACGCGGCTTCCTCGGCGGACAGTTCGACCGCGTAAAGTTGCACGTCGTCGATCTGTCCTTGGAACGGGACCGACGAGCTCCGCTTGCCGATGTGAAACGGTTTGTCCGTCTTCAGCGTGCCGTCGAGCACGTTGTTAATCGTCGCGTCGTGCGGCTGCAATTTGCCATCGACGTAAATCTTCACTCCCATCGCGCGGCGTGAGCCGTCGTAGGTCACGGCGATGTGATGCCACTCGTTGAGCGATAACGGTTGCTTGGCGACGACCTTGAAAGCTTTGTCGGGCCAGTGATGCGAGAAGTGCGCACACACTTTGGCCCCTTCTAAAATGATGTCGTAGCCACGAAACGCATTCGCCTCGTCGTTCTTCGAGA
>JAYVQJ010000566.1:0-7105 GCA_043777235.1 Planctomycetia bacterium | reverse complement strand
TGCGAACAACGCCGGCGTGTCGGTCAGCGGGCACACCATCACGGTGACGCTCAACACGAATGCAGCCAATCACACGACCGCTTCCCAGTTGCAGGCCGCGCTGGCGACCAGCACGCAGGCCAGCTTGCTCGTCTCGGCCGCATACACGGGAGCCGACGGAGATTTGACCGGAATCGCGGTGATCAATTCGACGATCGCGTTGGGTGGCGGCAATCGCCAAGTGGTCGCCAGCAACGACGATTACTACGGCTACGATCCGTTCATCGGCATCGACTTGCAGCCGGGGACGTATTACATCGGCGTCTCGGCCAAGGGGAATACCAGCTACGATCCGACCGTGTCAGACAGCGGCTTCGGCGGACAGTCGGACGGCGCGTACAGCCTCGCGCTGAATCTCACGACCGCTCCCGCTTCGTCGCTCACGGATACGGACAACGCGACGGCAACGGCGTTCGACGGTGATTCGGATAAAGTCGCCGGCGGCACATTTAACTTCTGGTTCGAAGCCGGCAACACAATCTACGTGGACAAGACCACGACGACCCCGGTTGTGCAGCAAGACGGCACCGCGACGAAGCCCTTCAGCACGATTGCCGCTGGCTCGGCCAAGGCCGCTTCACGCATTGTGATTCCGACGGCCGGACCGTCTGCGATTGCTGACGGCGAATACTTCACGATCAATGACGGATCGAATCTGCCGTTGGTCTTCGAGTTCGATACCGATGGCAAGACGGTCCTCAGCACGATCCCGGTCGGCATTGCCACCACGGCTTCTTCGGTCTTCGGATCAGTGGACGTCACCGCCAATTTTGCGGCCTTGCTGTCGAACTTTCAGCTCGCTGTGACGAAATCTCCGCTCGGAATCGGTGTTGTGCCGCAGGTGACGGTGATTGGTAAGCAGGTGAATGTGGTCCTGAACTCCACCGTCGGCTCTGAATCGACGGCGCTGAATTTGAAAACTGCGTTGGATGGCAATGTTCAATCGAGCGCGCTGATGACGACGACGTTGATTGGCAACAACGCTTCGAAGATCGGATTGTCGGCTGTCGCTTTAACCCTGCTAACCACCGCCACGACCGCCGCAGATGTCGTCGCGGCAACCAGCTTTGTCATCAATGCCAAAACCGGTGCATCGTTCAATGCGTCGGTTGCTGCGAGCAGTTTCGCCAACGGCACGATTGATCTCACGGGTGTGGTGACGTTGGACGTCTCGACCTCGAGCGCGTTGCTCAAGTCACCGAGCATTCTGCGAATCGTGGCGAACGGCGGAGCCGATCGCGATGTGCTGACCGCCAGCGACGCGACGCCATACACGCTTGGTGTGAACAACGTCGGGGCGACCGTGTCCGACGGCCGTAACTTCGATGTTCCGCAAGGCGTGACGGTGATGATCGACGCCGGTGCGGTGCTCAAGATGCAATCGGCGAGCATTGACGTCGGCTCGGTTCCGGGCAGTGGCATCAATCGCCAAAACGGAGCCGTCCAATTGTTGGGGACGCCGAATAAGAAGGTCTACATGACCTCATACCGCAACGACGCGCTCGGCGGTAATACCGACGGAGCTTCCGCCGGCCCAGCGAAAGGAAACTGGGAAGGGATCGTCATTCGCCACGACTCCGATATGAATCTGGCGGGGACGCCCGACTTGAATGCCGAAGTCTATTTGAACTCGATCTATCAAGCGGATCTGAGCTACGGCGGCGGTCAGGACGTCAACAGCAACGTCTATGACCCGATCGATATCCGCAGTCAGCGGCCAACCGTGGCGTTCACGACGATCACGCAAAGCGCCGTGCATGGAATCGCGGCCACTCCCGACAGCTTCGATGATTCCAATGGCCGCATCGGGCCGGACATCCACGGGAATATTCTGGCCAACAACAACTACAACGCGTTGTTCGTGCGCATCAGCACGGAGCTGAATCAGCCGCTGGAGAAGTTGCACGTCAACGCCCGGCTGAAGTCGACCGACATCACCTACATGCTGACCGAGAGTTTGAATATCGCCGGTAACGCGGGTGGTAGCGTCATCACCAATAACATTCAGCAACTCAGCATCCTCGGACAGCCGACGAGCGGTCAGGTGACCATCAGCGGCGTGCCGATTTTGTTCGGTGTGAATGACACGAAGCTCGGTGTCCAAACAGCGCTGGAAGCGGCTTATGGAGTCGGCAACGTCAAGGTAACCGGTGGGCCGCTGTTTCAAACACCGGTCACGGTCGAGTTCATTGTTGGTCGGGGCAGCCAGACGATCGCGCCGATGACGATCGACAATTCGCTTTTGTCTGGCGGTGCGATTGTCGTCAAGACCCTCCAAACAGGAGGCAATCTCTTCGCACGCCCCGGTGGACGATTGCTGGTCGATCCCGGTGTGGTCGTGAAGTTGGGTCAAGCTCGGATCGAAGGAGAACGAGGCTCCGCAGACTTGATCGCGGAAGGGACCGACGGCAACCCCGTGATCTTCACGTCGGTGAAGGACGATCGTTTCGGCGGCGCGAGCGGCTCATTCGACTTGCAGACCGATGGCTTCAACACCACCGTCACCAATCGTCCGGCGGCCGCCGACTGGGGCGGCTTGATGTTCGGTTTGAACAGCCGCATGAATCTCGACCACGCTTACGTCGCGTATGCCGGCGGCGAGACTCCGGTCGAAGGTGGATCGGGCAGCTTCAATGCGGTCGAACTGCATGAAGCCACAGGACGCATTGCCAACACGACGTTTGAATTCAACGCAGCCGGAACGAGCAACGGCGGGCCACTCGGCACACGCGCCAATCGGGAAGGCAACGCCTCGGCCGTGATCTTCGTCCGTGGTGCGCAGCCGGTGATCGTCAACAACGTGTTCCATCAGAACAGCGGTTCGGTGATCAACATCGACGCCGACGCCATGAAGGCGATTAACGTCATCGACCCCGGTCGAGTGACCGGCAGCAACGATGCCTACACCCAGTTCACCGAAAACCAAGGTCCGCTCGTCCGGCTGAACCGGATGCAGAACGATTCCAACATCGGTGGCATCCTGGGAATGCAGGTGCGAAGCGGCCCGCTCGATACTCAAACGGTGTGGGACGACGCCGACATCGTGCATGTGCTGCAAGGGACGATCACCGACGACAAGTTCCACACGTTCGGCGGCATCCGGTTGCAGAGTGCTCCCGATGCCAGCTTGGTCGTCAAACTGCTGGGAGCGACGGCCGGTTTCGGCATTGGCAGTTCCAACAACGATTTGCTGGAAATCCCCGACCGCGTCGGTGGCTCGATGCAGGTCGTCGGAGCACCCGGCTTCCCGGTGATCATGACGTCGTTGAAGGACGACTCCGTCGGCGCGAGCCTCGACCTGAATGGCTTCCCACAGAAAGACACCAACGGAGACAGCAACGCCAGCACAGCGGCGGCCGGCGATTGGGGCGAGATTCTGTTCGACAAGTACTCGAACGATCGGAACGTCGCGGTTGTGAACGAACTCGAAAAGCCATTCACCGCTGGAACGGACATCAACGGCACCCCTTCCGCGGCGCAGCTCTTGGGTGCGTTGGCTGTGGACGATAAGAACGCGAACGAAAATAGCCGCGCGGGTTTCGAGATTCACGGGACCATTTCGCAAGACGCTCCGTCCGACGTGGACATTTACAAGTTCACGGCCACGGCCGGAACCGAAGTCTGGCTGGACATCGACCGCACCAATCCGTCGTTGGACACGATCGTCGAATTAGTGAATGCGGCAGGCAATGTGCTGGCTCGCTCGCAGGACAACACCAACCTGACATCGTTGTCGGTGACCGCGAACAACATGATCAAGTCGCCGGAACTCGGCCGCGATTACTACGCGACGACGGTCAACGATGCTGGCATGCGGCTCAGTCTGCCGGCCGGTGGCACGTACTATGTGCGCGTTCGCAGCAATCCGGCGGCGGGCAATCTCGCGGACCTGCACGGCGGTCTGACCAGTGGCCAATACCAAATGCAGATTCGCCTGCGGCAGCGCGATGAGCAGCCCGGTGTGGCGGTGAGGTACGCGGACATTCGTTACGCGACCAACGGCATCCATGTGAAGGGCTTGCCGGATCACAGTCCGCTGACCAGTGAAACGGCGGAAACCACGACCGACAATCAGGGCATCGGTGGAGCACAGCCACTCGGAAATGTCTTGTCGTCGGATCGAGGTAGCGTGGGGATTGGCGGAAGTTTGTCCGGATCGGGCGACTACGACTATTACAAGTTCACGATGGACTACCAGAAGATCCAAAAGATCGCCGGGTTGAATGACGGCGCGAAGAACTTTCCGGTGACGATCGACCTGGATTGGGCGGACGGATATACGCGGCCGGATACGACGATCGCGTTGTTCGATGCCGTGGGAACGCTGATCTTCATCGGCCGCGAATCGAACATCAAAGACGATCAAGGCCTGGCTGGCCAACCCAATAGCGGTGTGGCCGATTTAACGCGCGGGAGCGGTGGATTCCGGGACGGGTTTATTGGTTCGATCGAATTACCAGCGACGGTGTCGGCGACGGTCGGCACTTATTACTTAGCCGTCTCCAACAATCAGCAGTTGCCAACGGCGCTGAATGCGGTCTTCCAAAGCGGTTCGACTGGCACGGCCGTCCGGTTGGAGCCGGTGAATTCGATCAAACGCGTGATCGAGGATCACATTGGTTTCCAAGGCTATGACTCCAACGGAACCCCGATCGCGCCTTATGGGGCAGTCGATCAAGGGCTGAACGGCGGACCCGGTATCGTCGATCCGAAGGTGGGGCTGTTCAACATCGCCAACAAGTTCACGTTGTCGTCGCAGGTCGCGCCGCTGACGTTCCAAGACTTGGTGCTGTTCACGAACCAAGCCAACAGACTGTTCACGAACGATCCGCTCAACGGCAACCGAGCCACACGCATTTCGGATGACCTCGGACTGACCGGTCGCCCGAGCAATTTCCTGCAAGACATGGTGATGCGGTCGGATGGCATGCTGTATGGCTATCAGCGAATTGATACCAACAGCAACAACACGAACAACAGCACGGCCGGCCGATTGGTCACAATCGACACCGGGACCGGAGCGTTTACAACGATCGGAACCGACAGCATTCCGTCCGGAAACCCACCGACCAATGCAGATCCCACGAACACGAAGGCTCCCTATGGTGGCGGCAGCAACCGGCAGAACTTCGAGCAAGTGACGAACACCGATGACGTCGATGCGCTGACATTCCGCCGGAATGACGTCAGCAATTACGACCTGTACTACTCGGTGAGAGAAGCCGGGGTCGCGAGTGGCGGAACCGCGACGTTTAACTCCAAGCTCTATGTGGCCACCAATACTGGGAGTGCCGCACTCGGCGGAGGGTCTGGTAACGGTATCACTACCGGGATCAAGGGCGACCTTCAGTTGTCGGGCACACGCCCAGCATTTCAAACCGGGTTCTTTGCGGACGGCACGAATAGCGGCACGCTTGGTTTCCAAACTCGTTCGCAGGGAACTCAAGCGAATGGCGTCCAATTGGTCATCAATTTTGTCTTCAACGCTGGACTTTCCATCTCGACGGCTGGCTCGGTAGTCACGGTCACCACGGGCTTCACCTTGCCGAACGGGACATTCACGCCCACCCACACGATTCAGCAGGTGGTGGACGCGATCAATGCCGATGCAGCCGCACAACTGGTGATGACGGCCGTTATTAGCGGCGGAACTACGGGAACCCTCGTAACAAGTGCTCGAACCTTAACTGCGGCGGGAGGCACGGACGACGCATCGGGCAAGCGGATTCAAGGCAACGTCACCGGTTTGGCGTTCAATCAATTCACTGGCGGGACGCTCTATGGCGTGACCGGCGGTGAAGGGGTCGCGGGTCGCGGCAGTCAGTTGATTTCGATCGCGCCTGACACCGGCAACGCGACGATCATTCGCGACTTCACCTCGCTCAATATCGGCACCACCGCGGCCAATGGATTCCAGGGTTTGCATCTGGGTCCGCAAAACGTTCCGGCGGTTGTCGGCACGCTCGTGGCACCGATGTTGGCGACTGGCCCAACGTTTATCGCTTCGGTCCAACTCAACACGGTCAACACCTTGCCGGCGGGCGTGTTCGATTTGCTGATCGGCACAGAGCTAATGTCGGCGAGCCGGATTGATGCGACCCATGTGGCCGTCAATCGGAACGCCACGGTGATGCAAGCGCATTCGGCAGGAGCGAGCACCAGTATTCCGGGCTACTTCAAGAACACGTTGTTCGCCGTCACGGCGGACGGCCGTATGGTCGCGCTCGATGGAGTGGTGGGAGCCACTGCCGGAACCGGGATCGTCGCATTCGATAGCAACAACCAAGTCCAGACCGTCAGCATTTCGGGGGACCAGACCACCCACACGGCCAACATCACTGTTGAGCAGACCGTGATCCCGGTCGTGAATGCGAGCATCTTCCCCGCGGCCACGCCGTTCGATATCCAAATCGGCAACGAGCTGATGACCGTCACCAACGTCAACACCATCGGGAATACGCTGACGGTGACTCGCGGACTCGACTCGACGTACAAGTCGGCGGTGTCAAACGTGGGGGGCATCACTTCGGGTGCGAACTCCTTCACCGTGGTGAGCGGTGCGGTCTTCACGGCCGGCACGATGATCCGCATCGACAACGAAATCATGCTGCTCAATAGCATCACAGGCGGCAATACGCTGAACGTGACTCGCGGTGCCGCGGTCGGTTCTGTGCGAGCCGATCATGTGTTAGGCAGCTCGGTCTATCAGACCTCGGCGGCACCACATGCGGCATCGGTTGCAGCACCCGAAAGCATCTATCAGCGGAGCAGCACATTCACGCTGACCTATGATAGCGGCACGCAGCTTTACACGACCGCTCCGCTTTCTGTGAACGCGCCGGGCGCTGTCAGCTTGGATGAGAATCAAGAACTCGACGTCACCGCCTTCAGCGGCACTTACTCGATCAACTTCGTCAACGACATGGCCCGCACGACCGCACTCGCGGCGAACATGCTGGCTTCGACGGCCGGGACGTCGCAGAACATCACGGTTCAGAACGGCTCGGCTTTCCCTGCAACCGCCGTTGTGGGTCAGTTCATCATCCGCATTGATGGTGAGGAGATG
>JAYVQJ010000565.1:0-7114 GCA_043777235.1 Planctomycetia bacterium | reverse complement strand
TGTCAGAGGATTGAGGCGACGATTCAAAGTTTTGCGCTTCATCCCGACGGGATGGCAGAGAGTAGCCGGGGGTCGGAGCGGAGCGAAGACCCCCGGATTGCGAGGCCATTTCCAACGCATCCCGAAGGGATGCCAGAAGCGTCGTAAGTCACGCGGACTTTCTGGCATCTTTCTGGCATCCCTTCAGGATGCGAGTCACCACCTCTTGCATTCCGGGGGTCTCCACTGCGTTTCGACCCCCGGCTACTCTCTGCCATCCCTTTGGGATGAACCACATTGGCCCTAAGAATCTTGTTGAACTCAATTCCCCTAAGAGTCCCGTTGAACCCGAAATACAAACGCCACCGGACTTGTCCCGGTGGTTCAACGGCTTCCGCACGACTTCAGCGGATCAAACGCTGGATGAGTAGTGCAAAGGCCAATGAACCACCGGGGCAAGCCCGGTGGCGTGAATTCGTTGTACGATTACTTCGACTGTCTGGCTTACCGTAGGGTGGGACAAGCGGCGCTTCGCCGCGCCGGCCCACCAGGTATTTTCAGCGAGCTTTCTGGTGGGCCGGCGCTCGAAGCGAGCTTGTCCCACCCGACATCGCCGCAAGTCAGACAGTCGAATTACGCACTCGGACGCAGACGTCGAGCGAGCGTCAAAACCTCGTAGAGATCAGCCGAGATTTTGACTTCGTCGTCGGCGAAGTCGCTCAGCCATGTGCGGTCGTGTTGAACGGCGTCAAAGAGGACTCGCACGATTTGTTTCAGTCGAACCCGCTTCATTTTCGGGGCTTGAGCCACTCGGTTTTCAGGATCGAACAGTTTGAGTCGTGGTTCGGTACTGGAGGCTCGCAGGACGTGCCCTTCCAGGAGCAGGTGGGAATGTGAGGTGGGGCCGATCGTCCTGATCGGTGCTCATTGAATCGGCCAGCGGATGGCAACGACTTGAGGACTTCTAGTGACGGCGCAAAGTTTTTCGCGCGAGTGATGACCAGTTCGATCAAAGTCCGCGGACGACCTGAATCCGACTCAATCCGTAAGCGTCCCGCAACCGGCAGGAGGTGCCGTTCAACTCGCTCGACATTGCCACGGCCATTCGTCACCTTTCCGCCCGTTTCACCTAGCTTGCCTGGACGGTGATTTGCGATTCCGCAATGAGGCCATGTGCCTCTCTGGTCGCAGGCAGTATCGAGTTGAGTTCCCTGATGGACCGCAGCATGGACGAGCCGCCGTCAATTGACATCGCACGCCTCGCGAAGGAACTGGGGCATCGTGTCGAGCAAGTCGAGAACGTTATTGCGTTGCTCGATGCCGGTAACACGATTCCGTTCATCACTCGGTATCGCAAAGAGAAGACAGGCAACCTCGACGAAGAACAACTGCGGACGATCGAATCGCGAGTCCGCTCGATGCGGCAGCTCAAAGAGCGAGCGGCCGCGATTCTGAGATTGATCGAAGCTCAAGGGAAACTGACTCCCGAATTAAAGGCCGAGATCGAAGCGGGCGAAACGCTCAAGCGGCTCGAAGACCTGTATCTGCCGTTCAAGCCGAAGCGGCAGTCACGAGCCTCTGCCGCGCGCGAGCGTGGTCTCGAACCGCTGGCCGCGCGCATCTGGTCCGGCGATCCGGAACTGACGGACCTCACTGTCGCTGCCGCCGCGTTCGTGAATCCTGAGAAGGACTTGCCGAGCACGGTCGAAGTGCTGCAAGGGACGGCCGACATCCTCGCCGAGAACATTTCTGAAGAAGCCGCGCTGCGTGAACTCTGTCGGCAACTTTCTTGGAAGTCGGGCAGGCTATCCGGCACGCCCACCAAGGCTGGATCAGAGAGCGGACAGGAGTACCGTGACTACTTCGAGTTCACGGAGTCGGTTTCAAAGATTCCGCCGCACCGTGTGCTGGCGATCAATCGCGGTGAGAAATCCGGCGCGCTGCGAATCAAATTTGAGTGGGATGCTGCCGCCGTGCAAGCAGCCTGCGACGGACACTACCGATGGGAGCCGCATCCGCATCGTGAGTTTCTCAACGGCTGTTTGTCTGACGCGGTGCAGCGGTTGATTCAGCCGAGCCTCGAACGGGAGGTCCGACGCGAGCTGTCCGACAAAGCCGAAGCACACGCGATTGACGTGTTCGCTCGCAACTTGCGGAGCTTGTTGTTGCAACCGCCGCTGCGAGGTCAACGAGTGCTCGCGATTGATCCGGGGTTTCGTACGGGCTGCAAAGTCGCGGTGCTTGATGAGTGCGGCAACCTCGTGGTGTCGGATGTTGTGTACGTCACAGGCAGCGCGGAGAAACGCGCCGGTTGTTCGGCGAAACTGGCTGAGTTGATGCGGGCACACAATTGCCAAGTGGTCGTGATCGGCAACGGCACCGCATGTCGCGAAACCGAAGATCTCGTCACTGAAATGATCGCCAAAGAACTGCCTGAAGCGCGGTATGTGATCGTCAACGAGGCGGGAGCGAGCATTTATTCCACCAGCACCGTGGCCCGCGAAGAGTTTCCGAACCTCGACGCGACGGGACGCGGCACCGTCTCGATTGGCCGCCGCCTGCTCGATCCGCTCAGCGAGCTGGTGAAGATCGAACCGCAGCACATCGGCGTCGGCATGTATCAGCACGACGTCAGCAAGAAGGAACTGAGAGAGTCGCTCGATCAAGTCGTGCAGTCGTGCGTGAACTACGTCGGCGTCGATCTGAATACGGCGAGCGCGTCGTTATTGCGTCATGTGTCGGGATTGAATCAGCTCATTGCTCGCCGCGTCGTCGAGTGGCGCGAACAAAATGGCAGTTTCAAGTCGCGACGCCAACTGCTGGAAGTTCCCGGTCTGGGCGAAGGGACGTTCACGCAGGCGGCGGGGTTCTTGAAGATTGGTGGCGGCGACGAACCGCTCGATGGCACTTGGATTCATCCGGAGAGTTACGAAGCCGCCAACAAGGTGCTCGAACGATTGGGCCTGACTGTCCGCAGCTTGAGTGATGCGGATCAGACTCATGAAGAACTGCGGCAGCGGATCGAGCAACTTGAGGCGGACAACCTCGCTGCGGAATTGTCCGTCGGCTTGCCGACGCTGAAAGATATTCTCGACGCGCTTTCACGCCCCGGCCGTGACCCGCGCACTGATCTGCCCGGCCCGGTCTTCAAGCAAGGCATCCTCAATCTCGATGACCTGCAAGAGGGAATGGAACTGACCGGCACCGTTTGCAACGTGGTCGATTTCGGTGCGTTCGTTGACGTCGGTTTGAAGGACAGTGGTCTGGTCCACATCAGTCAGTTGTCGGTCAGTTACGTTCCGTCGCCGCATAGTCTCGTGTCAGTCGGTGATGTCGTGACGGTATGGGTGCTCGGTGTCGACAAGGAGCGCAAGCGAGTCAGCTTGACGATGATTCAACCCGGCACCCCTCGCCAAGTCCGCGGTCCGAAACCGCCGCGCCGCGAACAGCCAGTTGAGGGGAGTACTCAACCACGCGAGCAACGGGGACGACGTCCGTTTGGCCAGCGTCCACCACGTCAACCAGCCGCTGCGCAGCCGAACGCCATACCGACATCAACCGTCGTGACCGAAACAACAACCGCGATCGCACCGCCGCCGGTTGCTGCTAAGCGGGATGAGCGCCGAGCAGACAACTCCGGCACTCCGCCGCAACGTCGTAAGGGGAACGCTCCGCCCGTCAAACTCACCGATGAAATGGTCGAGGGCAAACAGCCGTTGCTCGGCTTCGATCAACTTGCCGCGCTGTGGAAGCAGAATCACTCGAAGTAGTCGTGTTCTTTGCTTTGCGAGGCATCCCAAGGAGTCAGACGAGTGATCTCCCGCCGTTGGATGTTGCAGCAGTCGGCGCTCGGATTCGGCGCGATCGCGTTGGCGGACTTACTGCGAGCAGATCGGGTGCGAGGAGCGGATGGGCTCGGCAGCTCGGCAACATCTGTGTCATCGCGGCCGCACTCGCGAGCGACGGCACGCTCGGTGATTTTTTTCTTTCAAGGTGGTGGTCCTAGTCAGGTCGACACGCTCGATCCAAAACCGTTGTTGCAGAAGTTGCACGGCCAGGAAGTGCCGGAGTCGATTGGAAAAAACATCCCGAAGATCGCGCGGTCGCCGCTCAATAATTTGCTGGCGAGCCCGTGGAGATTTCGGCCGTACGGCGAGAGCGGAATTCCCGTGTCGGAGTTGCATCCGGAGTTGGCACGCTGTGTCGATGACATGTGTGTGATTCGGAGTTGTCGTCATGACTCGCCGATTCATGCTCCGGCCGAGTTCATCGCGACGACCGGCACGCAAGTCGGTGATCGACCGAGCCTGGGCGCGTGGCTGACGTATGGACTCGGCAGCGAAAACTCGAACTTGCCCGGCTTCGTCGTGTTCAAGACGGGTGAGACCGTTCGGCCACCGGCCATCGGAACGGGCTTCTTGCCGGCTCGGTTTCAGGGAGTGCTGGTTGATTCGGAAAAAGGAATTCCGAACCTCGCTCTGCCGGCCGGGTTCACCGAGTCGGATCGTGCCGCGCAGTTGCGGTTGCTCGACAAACTGAACCGCGAGCATTTGGAACGACATCCAGAGGATTCCGATTTAGAGGCTCGCATTCGCACGTACGAACTGAGCTTTCGGATGCAGGTCACGGCTCCCGCAGCGTTTGATCTGAAACAAGAAACGGCCGAGATGCAATCGCTGTACGGACTCGATCAGAAAGAGACTGCCGAGTACGGCCGCATCTGTCTGCTGACTCGGCGGTTGGTCGAACGAGGCGTGCGGTTTATTCAAATTCGATCCGGTGGCTGGGACGCTCACAGCGACATCGAAGACAATCACAGCAAGAAGTGCCGCGCGATCGACAAGCCGTTGGCCGGTTTGTTGATCGACCTCAAGCAACGCGGATTGCTCGATGAAACGCTGGTGATCTGCGGCGGTGAGTTCGGCCGCACTCCCGCGTCGCAACGCGGAGCCTCGAAGCCCGGTCGCGATCATTCGCCGTCTGGCTACACAACCTGGCTCGCGGGCGGCGGAGTGCGAGGCGGCCAAATCATCGGAGCGACGGACGAAGTCGGCTATGCCGCCATCGAGCGGCCCGTTCATCCGAATGATCTGCACGCGACAATTTTGCAAGCACTGGGACTCGACCAACACGAACTCGTTTACGAGCATCACAACCGCCGCGAGATTGTGACCGTCAATGGTGGCAAGGTCGTACGGGACGTCTTCTGGTGACCGACTTTTTTGTTCGGGCAAATTCAGGATTTTGAACGTCAGGAACAGGTGGTTCGCCGATACGATCGTCAGGCAACGAGGAGATGAGCATGCCTGAAACCACCACTCCTCCGACGAGTCGCGAATTGCCGCCAACCGACGAGTATCCTGAGGCGCTGAAATGTGCCTTCGTGTTTCAAGTGTTTTTTGTTGTTTTGGCGTGTCTCATGTTGGACGGTGGTATCTTCCGTCGAGCTTTTTGCGCGGTTTCGATTGGATATTGGATTGTCGCGGTCGGTGTCTTGGCCTTTCGTCCCGGCAAGTGGGGATTGAGATACTTGCGGTACGGTGTGGTGGGTGTATTTGGATTGGTAACAATCTTTTCGGTGTTTTGGCCCGAGTGGGTTCTTGGTGTTGTTAAGTGAACGAGGTGTTCAAGAATGCTCACAGTCCTTGGACCTGCTGGTCGAGCGTGTGACGGCGTTTCGCGACGAGCGATACTGCGAGCCGGTGGGTTGTCGTTGTTCGGCGGCTTGTTGGCGACGGCGTCGAGCAGCACAGCGGGACAGGCGGTTAAGCACACGCCGCGGATCAAGTCCGTGATCCTCATCGATTTATTCGGCGGGCCTAGTCATATCGACATGTTCGATCCAAAGCCGGAAGCTCCGCCGGAAATTCGCGGCGAGTTCGCTTCGATTCCGACCAGCGTCCCCGGCCTGCCGATCTGCGAGCACATGCCTCGGATTGCGACGTGGATGAAAGAGGTCTCGCTGATTCGGACGGTCTCGCATCCGTACAACAGCCACAATCCGTATGCGGTGATGACCGGCTTCACGGGTGGCGTCGACAATCAGGATTACTTCTCGCGGCCGACGGACTATCCGAGCATGGGTTCGGTCGCGACTTATTTCGGCTGCGGTCAACCGGGCGTGCCGCCGTATGTCGTGCTCCCCGCGCTGCCGGGATATTCACAGTCGCTGCGTCGAGCGGGACCATACGGCGGGTTCCTGGGGCGCAAGTACGATCCGCTCTTCAGCACTTGCGATCCGAAGCTCGATAAGCCGCTGGATTCGGGCAAGGATTTTTACAATGACGATGTGTGGGCGATTGGCGATCCGCAACTGCCTTCGCTCGACGCCGCGCTGACTGCGGATTCGCTCGATCGACGACGTACATTGCTGGAACAGTTCGATGCCAACGCTCGGCTAGTCGAAGGATCGCGAGCAACTCGCGATCTCGCTGAGTGGCAGAAGGCAGCGTTTGATTTGCTGCTGTCGCCGAGAGTGCGGGGAGCGTTCGATCTGTCGCAAGAAACGGACGCGACTCGCAACCGTTATGGCCGCGACTTGTTTGGTTCCTCGACACTGATGGCTCGCCGACTGGTCGAGAATGGCGTCAGCTACGTCACGATTCACACCGAGTCGAAAGCCAATGGTCACTGGGACACGCACAACAACAATTTCAAGATGCTGAAAAACCTGCGACTGCCTTACATCGACCGGTCGCTGCCGGCGCTGTTTGAGGATTTGCAGGCTCGCGGTTTGTGGAACAGCACGCTGATCGTGATGTGCGGCGATATGGGCCGGACTCCGAAGATCAACAAGGCCGCCGGCCGCGATCACTGGCCGCAATGTGGCTTCTGTCTGCTGGCCGGCGGTGCCGTGAAGCCCGGCTATGTCCACGGGACGAGCGATAAACAAGCCGCGTATCCCATCGATTTTCCCGTTACCCCTGGCGATCTGTGTGCGACGGTTTACCACCTGCTCGGCATTTCTCACGAGGCAACCGTTCCGGACAGCCTGAATCGTCCGCATCACATTTCGCACGGCGGGCAGCCGGTTTGGGATGTCTTGGCGTAACGAGTCGGCAGATTCCGTCCAATCGGAATCACGAAACCAGCGGAAGGGCTGTTCTCGCCTTCTTCGGTGTAATCTGGTTTTCGC
>JAYVQJ010000564.1:0-7122 GCA_043777235.1 Planctomycetia bacterium | reverse complement strand
AGCATTTGCAGGATCGACGCATCGTCGAGATCTTCCAACCGCCGGGCGATGATCATCGAATAAATCGGGACGGTCCCGATCGGCACGGTGCTGTTCTGAATGATCGCCTGACGGCACTCGTCGATGTTGCCGCCGGTCGAGAGGTCCATGACCGTGTCGGCCCCCCACTTCTCGGCCCACTTGAGCTTGTCCACTTCTTCGTCAGTACCCGACGCAACCGGCGACGCACCCATGTTCGCGTTGATCTTCGTCTTCCCCGCGCGGCCGATGCACATCGGGTCGAGCTTGTAGCTCAGATGCACCTTGTTCGCCGGAATGATCATCCGCCCGGCCGCGACTTCATCCCGGACTTGCTCGGCCGTGAGGTGCGGCTCGCGCTCCGCAACGCGCGTCATCTCATTCGTGATGATGCCGAGCCGCGCGCTCTCCAACTGCGTGATCGGCTTGAATCCGGCGGGAGCTTCCCAAGCCTCGGCCCGTTCGTAGTCGTTTTCAAACCCCGCCTTCAACGTCCAATCAAGCGGCATGAAATCCCAAGCCGTCTTCTCCGACGGAGCCGGCATCCCCGGCGTATCCGGCGACGCGAACGTCCAGCGGCCGACTCGACCGGCGGCAATCTTCGGCAACAGCGAAAAACTTCCTGGCGAGGTTCCCTGAGCCTGCGACGAGGGATTCTTTCCCAGTGGCGGAAGAGAGTAAGTTCGATCAGAGACGTTGTTGTTCGACGTATTCATGGCGATCCTTCCTTGAGGTTCCCGACTTCGGCGAAGTCGGGCCACGAGCGGGATTGAAAGTCCCGATTGATGCGGAACGGGCCGTATCGTAGTCGTGCCTCGAAACGCGCGGAAGCAACGCGACTTCGCCGAAGTCGCCAAGTGTGGGACGATTTCGCCGAAATCGTCTTTTCAGCGAACGCGGTCTCCACGAGCCGCCCTCAACGACGTTCAAACATGCACAGGCGAGCGACGCTCGCCTCTTGCCGATTTCGGCGAAATCGGACCACACTGCTTCAGCCTACAACGGCTTCGAGTAATGCACATACTCGTCAGGTCGCAGGCGAGCCTTCACCGGGTTGTCAGCGATGTAGCGTCGGTAGTAGTCGAAGTGTTCTGGGCTTCGCACGAGATGATCGAACCCGTCCTCTTGCCAAAAATGACCGGTCTCGCCGATCAACTTGTTGATCTCTCGCGCTTCGTAACGCCGCCACGCGGCCGCTCGTGGCAGCATCGCTTCAGCAGTTTGGAACGCGGCCAAGACATGCACATGATTCGGCATCACCACGAAGTCAGTCAGTTCGTAGTCCTGCCCATCGAGATGCCGCAGATTGTCAGCAACGATCTTCGACAGCTCCGGCCGACGCAGCAGACATTTCCCGTGGCACTCATCGAGCGATTGATCCCAGCGTTCGCTGATCGTCCATTGGATCTGCTCGCGAATCGCCGGCTTCAGCCGATGCAACGCCGCCCGCCAATCCCCCGGCGGATTGATACCGTGACGCTGGAGCAACTTGTCACGATCTTTGAGGCAGCGCTCAACAACTTCCTTCGGCAACGAGTCCGCCGTACGCCAGGTCATGAAGCAGACGACCCCGGCCTGAGCCCAATGCGGCAGCCGCCGCTCGACCACAAAGTATTCCTGCTTCGGATCAAAGAAATTCAGTTCGAGCATCATTGCTCCCTTATGGGCCGAAGGAGTGTGGGCCGACTTCGCCGAATTCGGCAATGCAGCCCACCCCCACAATGGATTGTAAAACGAGATCGCAGAAATCTCCGCCACAGAGATGCCCAACACAAACCATCGGACGTCGGCGACGTCCGGCCACATTGACGGGCGAGCGATGCTCGCCCGTTGCCGATTTCGGCGAAATCGGCCCACATGTCGAGTCCCCGATCGCTGACGGTGGTTTCGCGAGCGATTTGTCCCGCCAGAGTGACCGTGGAGATGACATCGCCCACCAGCGTTCGTCCTTTGCTTTCGTTATCGAGCACGAGGTTGTCCTGATGGTCGAGCAGCCGGACTTCGTCTTGGACTCAATCCGAGGTGGAGCGATCTTCGCCTTCAACCCTGTCGATTAGAATTCTGCAGCAGATACTCGACGATAGATGCAAGTCATTTATGATCGCACACCCTACCCAGTCCGTGACTATTTGCATGTCACATAACCGAACCGCATCCGGCAGCGGATTTTCGTCACTGTATTTTTCAATTGACCCTCCGGCGGTGCGGCAGGGCTTCACAATGTCGTGAAGAACGATCAGCCATCGTTGCAACGGATCATCAATTGCAGTGCGTAACCCGAGTCGGTGTACCACGTCACGAGCTTTCTTGGCCAAGCTCGTGAAGTGGTTCCACGCTGAAATCGCACTGTCTATGGATCCTTCTTGGATCGTCACCCAATGCTTACACGTCCGGCTCGGATAAAATCGTTTTTGTTTCGTGTCGTTCCAGCAGGTCAGCCAAAACTCGGGGTTGAGAGGTACGCCTGGGAAAAGTGAACAGTCCTCGTCAATCTTCCGCAATGTGTCTTCGGAAACGCCAGGCTCCGCGACCTTCTTGAACTTCATTCGGGTTGGGTCGCTGGAACCTTCGAGCCAATCTAGTTTGACATGCATGAGCGGCACGTAGTTGTCGAGACGAGTCTCGAATTCATGCTGCAGCAATGAAAGCGGATCGGAGTGTTTGGCCGACGTGCTTGCAGTTACATCAGGTCGTGAGAGATCGCGAGATCTGTCTAGTGGCCGACAGGCTTCGAGGAGCTTCGCATACTCCTGCTCACGATTTGCCGAGTGCCAGTTAATGTAAAGGAATTGCGCCAGCGAGCCTTTGATGGGGGCGTCATCGAGCCGCAGGGGAATGAAGCGGCGTTCCTTGTTCAGCGGGTCGCGAAAGCGGAACGTGCCGGACTCCAACTGTGACCAGTCTGAGCCGAACGCCTGGGCCGACATGCAGAGCACCAGCACGCGGGATTGCTCCAAACCGGCCTCGATCTTCGACGGGATGTTGTCGCCGGGGCGGAGTTCCCACTCATCAAACCACACCCGCAGCCCGTCCTTCCGCAACCGCTCTGCGAGCGGGCGGACGATCTCCTTGTCGCCAGAGCTGTGACTCAGGAAAACATCGAATGCGAAATCGTCAGCCATGATTCACCTCGTGTGCCACGTTCGTTCAGACTATCCAGCGTCGGCAACGTGTACCACTCTGGTCAGTGTGTGCGGACTTCGCCGAAGTCCGCGTGCGGCGAGCTTCGCTCGCCGTTGCCGATTTCGGCGAAATCGGCCCACGCCATCTTCCGACGACTACACTCACCCCTCGCGATCATTGATGGGATGTCTGCACCAAAAAGGAGTTCAGCATGAGCCGTTCTGCCAACGAAAAACAGCCCTCGGAAAAGCGTCGCGGCTCTCAGCCGGATTGGGCGGCGTTGACGTGGGATGATGTGCGGGAGTGGGCGGGGGCGAAGGGGTTGGGAAAGGGGCGGAGTTACAAGGGGAATGTGTCTCGTCTGCAAGTCACTGAGGATGGGCGGTTGCTGGCGTGGGTGCAGGGGACTCGGCGGTATGCCACGACGGTCGAGTTGAAGGGGAATGGAAAGCTCGGATCGGCGTGTTCGTGCCCGGTCGGGTGGGATGCGTGCAAACATGCGGTGGCCGTCGTGCTGTCGTATTTGGAGGCGCTGCAAGCGGGGACCGAAGTGACTCGAACCGATGACGATGATCCTCGCTGGGCCGTGTTGAGCCGCGCCGAAGAGGCCGAGGACGAATTTGACGACGAGGATGATTTTGGTGCGGACGACGCGGACGAGTGCTCTGACGAAGCAGACCACTCCGACGAGGACGATTTCAGTGACGATCGCACGAACTCGGCCTCTCGTCGAGCGCGACGGGCGATTACGTCGCGAGTGGAAACGGGGGCCGAAGCGCATCTCAAACGGCTCGAAAAGCAGGTCACTCGCATGGGAGTGAAGCGTGGCAAACAGGACGCCGCGTTGCGGGAATTCTTGCTGGCCAAGTCGCAAGAGCAGCTTGTCGAGTTGTTGATGTCGGTCGCTCGGAACGACGGCCCGTTTCGTGAGACGTTGTTGGAGCAACAGGCTGTGCAAGGGGGTGACGTTGCTAAATTGGTGCAACAAGCTCGGCGAGAAATTCAGCACGTCACCGCGCAACAGGTCGAATACGACTCGTGGCGTGGAGGCGGCAGCTTGCCGGACTACGCGAGCGTGCAGCGCCGTTTGGCAACTCTGCTGGCGAACGGGCACGCGGATGCGGTCGTCGAACTTGGGCGAGAATTCCTGCGGCAAGGGATCGCGCAGATTGAGGAAGCTCACGACGAAGGTGGGTCGGCGGGAGAACTCGCGGAGAGTTTGATCGTGGTGTTTGACGCGGTCGTCCAGTCGTCACTGACCGCGCCGCAAAAGCTGTTGTTCGCGATCGATGCCGGTTTGGAAGAAGATTACTCGGTGACGGAATTGGGAACCGAGCGAGTGTTCCAAGCCAAGTGGTCTGCGGCGGATTGGTCCGTCGTGGCGGATGAATTGGCTCGACGATTGAAGGCGACCCCGAAGCCGAAGCTCGATCAAGCCGATTGGAAGTCCTACCAGCGCGAGCAACTCAGCCAGTGGTTAATCACGGCCTTGGAGAATGCGGAACGAGCTTCGGAAATTCTCTCGGTCTTGGAATCCGAAGCGCGAGCGAACGGAAGCTACGAGCGACTCGTGAAACATTTGCTCGACGCCGATCGTCGCGAGGACGCGCGTCGCTGGGCGATGGAAGGCTTGGCCAAAACTCCGGCGGAATTAGCGGGCATCATTCGCACGCTGAAGTCGTTTTTGTGCAAGTTGGCGGCGCTCGATCGTGACTGGCCGACGGTCGCGGCGTTTCGCGCCGAGGAGTTCTTCGAGCGTCCTGACGTGGAGTCCTTCGATGGGCTTCTGACCGCTGCGAAGAAAGCCAAGTGCCGCGAACCAGTCGAATCCGCGGCGCGGGCTTTTCTGGAAACCGGGAAACGTCCACAAACCTCGTCCGGCAAAAAGGGGGCTACGGCGGGTTGGCCATTGCCACCACTTGATCTGCCGGAACTTCAGCGCACGCGGCCGCAGCCACGATATGCGATCGCCGCTGATCGAACTCATTGGAATGTGCTGCTGGACTTGGCGATCAAAGCCAAACAGCCGGAGCAAGCTTGGCAGTGGTTCGAGCGGCTGCGGGAGAAAAACGGTTACGGTTGGGGTAATCGCGCGGACGACGTAGCCAGAATCGTCGCCGACAAGTACCCCGAGCGCGCTCTGGCAATCTGGAATCATCAAGCCGATAGCCAGATTGCCCTCACGTCGCCATCAGCTTATGAAGTCGCCGTTAAGCACCTTCGCAAAGTTCGCGACCTGTTGATGAAACTCAACCGCACAGCCGAATGGACCGAACAAGTCGCCCGACTGCGAGAAACTCAGCGCCGAAAAAGACGGTTCATCGAAGCCCTCGACAGTCTGGACGGCCGAACGATCGTCTCTCGATGATGACAGCGCCTTGTGTCAGATTTTGTCAGCCGAAAGCCCTATGTCGCAATCCTCTTCATCGCTGCAAGAACGTGCTCTTGTCGCCGCCGAGCGGGCTTTGAAGCGGGGCGGTTCGGTCGGGCCGTTGGAGTTGTTGCAGGAGATCGGTTTCCTGTATCCGGGGCACGTCGATTCGTGGCGGAAAGGCGTGCCGACCGTCAGGCCGTTGGAACCGCACATTCAATGTGGCCCGGCGAAGTTGGAGCAGACCTATCGAATCTTCGCGGAGTGGGCTGCGGCGAAGGGATTGAAGACCGTCGAGGCGGAATACTCGCGGCGCGGGGTTGGCGGCGTGGAAGCGTTGCAGGTCACGGTCGAGGGGAGCGACGAACGGGAGCGGTTCTTTCGCACGCATTACGCCTCGGCGGAACTGTCGGAGAAGAAGACCGAGCGATTGCAGCAGAAGCTGACGAAGGCTCCGGACTTGGTCGTGTTCCTCACCGTTGCCGACGATGCGAAATGCTCCGAGTGCGGCGTCGAGATTTCGCCGGGGGAGTTTCTGTTTCTCGAACAGCAACAGCCGCTGTGCGTGTCGTGCGCGGACTTGGATCACTTGGTCTTTCTGCCGGCGGGGGACACGGCGATGACTCGGCGAGCTAAGAAGCACAGCCCGTTGTCGGCGATCGTGATGAAGTTCAACCGCCCGCGAAAACGCTACGAACGACAAGGACTGTTGGTGACGAGTGAAGCGTTGGCTTAAGCGGAAGACGAGTGCATTGCCGATTCCGAATTGCGGGCCGCTCGGCGCGCGTTCGCCGCCGAGTACCGTGTCGTTCAGGATCAGCGATTGGTTGAGCAGATGACGGCGGCGATCTTGAACCAGTTTCCGTCCTGCCCACCGCAGGCAGCTCATCAAATCGCCGAGCACACCGCTCAACGTGGCAGCGGCCGAGTCGGTCGTTCCGCCGCCGGTCGCGAACTCGATGCGAACGCGCTCACGCTCGCGGTGATCGCTCACATTCGCCACGTCCACACGAACTACGACTCACTGCTGATGCGCGGCGTTGATCGACAGGACGCTCGCGAGCAGATACGCGAGACGCTGGAAACCGTGCTGCATCTGTGGCGTTAGTGTGGGCGGACTTCGCCGAAGTCCGCGTGCGGCGAGCGTTCGCTCGCCGTTGCCGATTTCGGCGAAATCGGCCTACTACTTTCCGCCCGCGTCGCCGACGGAGAGCAGCCGCGCGAGGGCGTTGGCCATTGAATCGAGTGAGGCGGCGTTGGGCAGCGTGATCGTGAGGCGTTGGCGGCCGGAGTCGTCGGCTTCGATGCACTCGGCCAGGCGATTCTTGAGGTTGAGAGTCAACTCCGGAGCGGGAGTGCGATCTGGGTTTTGCTGCGCGACGAGTTCGCCGAGAAAGTGGAATGCGGCTCCGAGCAGTTCGCCTCCGGCGGCGGCGACTCGTTCGCGGCGTTCGCGTTGAACGTCATTCGTATCTGCCGGCAAGCTGTCGCTTGCCGAACCCGATTTCGGCGAAATCGGGCTACATTCCGTCCTCGATCAACGCATCGCCCGCGCGCACCGCATGGGTCAATCGCGTCCCGTGCAAGTCTTCATCCTCATCACCGAAGGG
>JAYVQJ010000563.1:0-7124 GCA_043777235.1 Planctomycetia bacterium | reverse complement strand
AGGAAAAGATCGGACATCACTTCGCCTATGCGCCGACTCGCACACCAACTGGTTTCGCGGTTCAAGGCTACGATCTGAATTCGGCGGAAGGTTTTCATTTGTATTTGCTCGACGATGTAGGACGGGCACTCTTGCCCGTCTCTCAACCGGGTACGAATGCAGGGACGGGCAAGAGTGCCCATCCTCCGGCGTCTCGGCGTTTCGCTCTGTATGGACTGCCGAAGCGTGGCACGAGTTGGGCCAGCGCGCGGCAGTGGCAGGAGCCGATCAACAGCTTTGCGGTTTCGCCGGATGGCACTTGGGTCGCGTCGGCCGGTGATCTCGGTCTCGTGGTGTGGTCGGCCGATGGGAAGCGGCTGTGGTCGGACGATTGGTGGCGTGATAGTCGTCAGCGCCGCCGATTGTTGGCGGTCGATCGCAACACACTGTTGGAGTTCGACGGGTTCACGGCGACGGCGCGAGACGCTCAGACTGGCAAGACGCGATGGTCGCACAAGCTCGGCGAGACGGGCGTCTTGACCTCAGCGACGACGAATGCCGACGGCCGGGTCGTCGCACTCCGGTCAACGGCCAACGGCGGCCGAGTTTTCATTCTCCGCGACGGACAACCGGTAGCGTCACTCGCGACGCCTGCCGATGACGTGACGCTGTCGGCGGACGGGCGTCACGCCGCCGTCACTTGGCAACATGAACTGCGGCTGTTTGACACATCGGGCGGCTTGCTCTGGAGTGATGAGGCGGACGATGTACTGCGCTCACCGCGTTTCAGTCCGAACAGTCAACGAGTTGTCGTTGGGAGCGAACTGGGCACGCTGCTGGTGTTCGACACGGATGGCCGCCGCGTGTTGGAACGCGATCTCGGTGCGCTGCCGGTGGCCGATTGGCTCGACGATGGTGGACTACTGGTCGCGACGTGGCTCGGACAACTGACGCGGCTGAAGCCGGACTTCGAGCCGCTCTGGTCCACGACGTTGCAGTCGGATGCGGTCATCGGTTCGCAAGACTTGCTTGCGGCCGATGCGACGCCGACCTCGCGCGTCGAGGGTTGGGGCAACGCCGCTCGCGAGCAGGCACCGCTGACACCGAATCTGCTCACCGAAACGCAGGCTCTGATCGAAGCCCGCTGCGAACCAACGACGTTCGGCGATCCGCGACAATGGCAGCACAAGATCGAACTCTTGCGCGATGGTGATCCGGCTGCGCCGAAGACTCCGTGGCTGGAATGGACCGACATCAGCTACGTCGATTCCGGTTGGCGATCGAAGCTGGTTGTGGAAGTGGACACTTTCCGGTCGCAGATTCGTCTGCGCGGCGTGACGATTGTTGAGGACGCCTCGCATCCGGAGTCATGGACTCGCGACATGCGGTTGCAATGGTGGGATGCGTCGGCGGCCACATGGCGCGATGGTCCGTATTTGCTGGCCGACGTAGGACGGGCGCTCTTGCCCGTCGCAAACGGGGCAACGAAATCGGAGACGGGCAAGAGTGCCCATCCTCCGACTCACACGCATTGGTTCGACGCGCCGGTTGAGGCTGCGAAGTTCCGGTTCGTTTCGACGGGAGGTGCGTCGTGGCCGGTCGGCAACCTGCGTTGGGGTGAGTTGGTCTTCCACGGTGAAGTGCTTGGTCCCTCGCATCCCGACGCGGTCGTGAATCGGCCGATCGCCGTGCTGTTCGACGAACGCGAGGACGACTTGAAACACCTGCTGGCCTACGGCGACTACCCGTTTGCCTTCCGTTACGACGACGCGCACTCCGGCGGCAAGAGCCTCGCGTTGACGAAAGCCGGCAGCACGACGGCCACCTGGCGACCACCGTTCGGCCATGTCTTGCCGAACTGGGACTTCGAGATCGTCGAGCAACCCGAAAAGCCCGGCCAATATCGCTGGCTGGAATTCTCGTGGAAGGCCGCATCCAAGGAGACGCGCGGTGTGACGCTGCGACTCGGCCCGCATCACGGCGGCGGCGTGGCACTCGTCGCGGGCGAAGCAACTCACTTTGAAAGCGTCGTCGAATCCAAGCAGTCTGACACACCACCGACCGCGTGGCAGACCGTGCGAGTCGACTTGTGGAAACTGCACGGCAAACCGTTCTCGATCCGCAGCCTGTCTCTCGGCGCGGTCGGCGGTGGAGCGTTGTTCGACCGCATTGTCCTGTCGCGATCGGCATCGGAGTTCAAGTAATCGGAGTGGCGCTACAGATTGATCTCGAAACCCTTGCGGTTTTCACGCGTGAGGAACGAGTTCGCCTGAGCGTCACCGATGATTTCCCGCTTGACGGGATCCCACTTGAGTTCGCGGCCCAGACGCATCGCGATGTTCGAGAGATGGCAGATTTCGAGCATCCGGTTATGCGACCAGACATCGGAGATCGGTTGCTTCCGCGCTTTCATTCCCTCAATGAAGTTCGCGGTGTGGTTCGCGCTGACCTTGCCGCCGTAGATCTTTTCGATCGCACCTTCGGGCAGAGGTTTGTCCTTCAGGTCTTCGACGGGCTTGCCGGTGAGCTTTCCGCGATTGACGAAGAACCGGCCTTCCGTCCCCTCGAACAGAATGCCGTTGTCCCCTTCGCTGGTGATGATGAGTTCGACGTCATTGGGCATCGCGGCGCGGATCGTGAATTGAGTCGCCGCGTTGTACTGATCGCTGACCGTGGGATGCCCGTCCTTGTACTCGACCGGCAGCTTGTATTCGACAGGCGTGATTTTGCTGGGACCAGTCTCGGTGGCACCGAGCGCCCAGCACGCGATATCGACGTGATGGGCTCCCCAGTCGGTGAGTTTGCCTCCGGAGTACTCGTGCCAGTTGCGGAACGAATAGTGGCAATTGCTGTAGAGCGGCACGCCGCCGCCGTAACCTTTTCGCGGTTCGGGTAACGCTCGATACGGAACCTTCGGTGCCGGACCCAGCCAGAAGTCCCAATCCATCGACTCGGGGACAGCCACTTCCGGAATGACCGGCGAGGCCTCCATGCGATCGATGCCACACGTCACCTTTTTCACCGTGCCGATTCGGCCGTCGCGGACGAGAGCGATCGCCTTCAGAAAGCGCAAGTCAATCTCGGTGCGCTGCATTGTGCCGACCTGAAAGATTCGGCCAGTCTGCTGGACGATCTTCTCGATCAGCTTGCCCTCGTCGATCGTCAACGTCAGTGGCTTCTCGCAATAGACGTCTTTGCCCGCGAGCATCGCTTCGACGGCGATCTTCGTGTGCCAGTGGTCGGGCGTGGCGATCATCACCGCGTCGATGTCTTTCCGGTCGAGAATCTTGCGATAGTCCTTGTAGGCATCGGGCTTTTTCTTCTGGCTCTTCTCCACCTTGTCGATGTTCTCCGCCAGCACGTTGGCATCGACGTCGGCCAACGCGGCGAAATCGGCAAAGCCGAATGACTTGCTGGTGATCGTCCAGCCTTGATTGCGCAAGCCGATCGTCGCAAAGACCGGCCGCTCGCTCGCCGCCTGATAGCCGAAAGCTCGATTGGCTGACGGGAGCAGAATGCTTGCGGTTCCCGCAGCGGCGATGCCTTGCAGAAACTGACGGCGCGAAGTTTGTCGAGTTGTTGGCATTGGTCGAAATCCTTTTGGAGAAAACGAGACACGCGGTTTTGTAGGCAGTCAAATGGTTGTTCGCTATGGCTGTGATTCCCCCAGCTTCGCCTCGCACGCTCGGAACTTCGCGATTTCAACGCCGCCGTCGCAACCGCTGAGCACACCGCAAATCGCGACCACCAAAAAGTCACTCAAGAAATGCTGAGGCCTCTGCCTCGCTCGCGGATGCGGAACTCGATTCACTTGAGCCAGCAGACGACTCCAAGCAACGTCATCCGATCGAGTCGCTTTGCATTTTCGCTTCCGGGAGAAATGACCTTCAGATTGTGCTGTGAACGATTCATTTCATTCGGGTAGTTCTCACGGCCAACGACGCGAGCTTTGGTCGCGTCACCTTTTTGACAGCTCTGTCTGACTCCGTCAATTTATTATCATTCGTCCCCCCTTCTCGATACCATTTTTGGTCGATAAGAAGGACCGGCCGGTTGGCGCAAGACGCGAGCAACTTACTTGGTCATTTGCCGAGGACAATTTCATGAGTCGTTCGATCAGCACGCAGTTGCAGCCGGATTCTACGTTCTCCCGCCGCCGGGTTCTGCAAGCGGCCGGGCTTAGTGCTTTGCCGCTGGGAATGCCCGGCATGGTCGCGGCGGGAGTCGATGCCAAGCAGGGACTCGGCAAAGGGGCGGCCAAGAAGTCCTGCATTTTCATCCTGTTATGCGGTGGGCCAAGTCACTTGGATACATGGGACTTAAAACCGGATGCGCCCGACACGATTCGTGGGCCGTATCAGCCGATCCCGACGCGCGTGCCGGGAATGCAGATCAACGAGATGCATACTCGGTTGGCGAAGCTGACGGACCACATCGCATTGATTCGGTCGATGTCGCATGTCGGGAACATCAGCAATCACTTCGATGCGATGCACCACCTGCTGAGCGGTCAAGCACAAGCACCGTTGGATGCGCCGTACATCGGCTCGATCTTGTCGAAGGCTCGGCCGGATGACCGGAGCATCGCACCGTATGTGTGGCTCATCAAGTGCGTCGGCGATCCGGTGTTCTGCGCGGTCAACATCGGCAACGGCGGGCATCTCGGCATGATGCACAGTCCGCTGTTTGTTGGATCGGCGACGAATCATCCGGCGCTGCCGACCTTCAAAGCGCCTGACGAATTGATCGCGACCGTGCCGACCGAGCGAATGCTCGATCGCCGTCGATTGTTGGATGGGTTGAAGCCGACAGGCAGCTCCGTCAATGACCAGCGTGCGACGAACGATTGGCAAGACCTGCACGGTCGCGCGTTCGATCTGACGAGCGGCTCGGAAGGGCGTGAGCCATTTGAGTTGCATCGCGAACCGCAGGCGGTACGAGATCGCTACGGGATGCACCCGCTCGGACAAAACTTGTTGCTCGCGCGGCGGCTGGTCGAATCGGGCGTTGGCTTCGTCACCGTCAACGGCTGGACCGGCCCGTCTCCGAACGGCGGCGGCGGACCTCCGGCCTCGAGCTGGGACATGCACGGCGGCGAGATGGGCATGGGCAACGCCTTCGGCTCTGGCTCGTATGGCATGGGCTGGTGCTTGCCGTGTCTCGATGAAGGTGTGTCGGCGTTGATCACCGACTTGCACGATCGCGGCATGTTGGAAAACACAATGGTCGTCGTCACCGGCGAGTTCGGTCGCACGCCGAACATCAATCAAAACGGTGGCGCGACTCCCGGTCGCCAACACTGGCCGAGTTGTTACTCGACGATCGTCGCCGGCGGCGGCATTCGCGGCGGCCGAGTCTACGGCGAGTCCGACAAGCACGGAGCCTACGTCAAAGACAAACCAGTGCGCCCGCAAGATCTCGGTGCGACGATCTTCCATTCGCTGGGAGTGCCGCTTGATATGCGTCTCGGCAAAGATGGTTTCACTCGACCGCTTTCGACGGGCGAGCCGCTGCTCGATTTGTTTGTGTAGATTATCAAGCGACTCGTTTTCATCCGTGCCCCGGATGATGGCAGGACTTTAAGTGCCGAGCTGGAAGGGATCGCCATGCCGCAGCAGCAAACGGACAACCTTTCGCGCCGGCGATTCATGTCGGCGAGTCTGTGTGCCGGTGGAGCGGGACTCGCTCTGAGCGATGTTCTCCGACTGCGATCGCTGGCGGCGGAGCAAGGGCATCTCTCACCTGATACCTCCGTAATTCAAATCTGGTTGGGTGGTGGTCCGAGTCAATTCGAGACGTTCGATCCAAAACCGCTGGCCCCGGTTGAGATTCGTGGTCCGTACCGTTCGATCGCGTCGAAGCTCACCGGCGTGCGCGTCTGCGAGATGATGCCACTGACGGCAACGGTGCTCGATAAGACGGCGATCATCAAGAGCTTCACGCATCCGTATGACGATCACTTCGGAGTCATGCGCTGGTGCATCGAGGGTCGCAAAGAGCCAGACAAGCGAGAAGGGTATCCGTCGGTCGGTTCGATTGCGTCGAAGTTTCGCGGGCCGCGCGAAGTCGGGATGCCGCCGTATGTCATGCTCGCGGAAGAACCGGTGATGCACCATCACCTGTTTGACGCGATGGCTCCGGGGTATCTCGGTCCGTCGCATTCGCCGTTCGCGGTGTTGCAGGATCCGTATCCACATGATTTTCAATTCGATCGGTTGCGTGCTGCGACCGATAGCTTGCAGTTGGCGAATGACGTGACGCTCGATCGGGTCAGCGATCGCAAGTCGCTGCTGGCGGAGTTGGACTTGCTGCCGCGCAAGCTCGATTCCCAACGGACAAGAGATGGACTTGATCCCTTCGCGTCGTTGGCACTCGATTTAGTCACGAGCGCGAAGGCTCGCCGGGCGTTCGATCTGAATGCGGAGTCGGCGGCGACTCGCGAACGATACGGTTCGCACCGCTGGGGACAGATGGCGTTGCTGGCTCGACGGTTGGTGGAATCGGGAGTCACTTTCGTCACGCTCAACACGGCTCCCGATTGTTTGCGTTGGGACTGGCACGTCAGCATCACGAAAGAGAATCGGCCTCAGCCCGATCCCGGCGGACCGAACGTCGGCGCGGAATGGAGCTGCCCACCGCTCGATCGTGCGCTCTCGGCTCTGATCACTGATCTCAGCGAACGAGAACTCTGTCGCAACGTGCTGCTCGTCGTGTGGGGCGAGTTCGGCCGAACTCCAAAGATCAACGTGACTGGCGGCCGCGATCATTGGCCGAAACTCGGCAGTGTGTTGCTCGCTGGCGGCGGGTTGAAGATGGGGCAAGTGATCGGCGAATCGAGCCACGATGGCAGCCTCCCGACCGATCGGCCGATCAGTCCCAGCGATGTATTACAAACGCTCTACAAGCACCTCGGTATCGATCCGAATCAGAACGCGATCAACCTGCAAGGCCGGCCAATCCCGCTGCTGCCAGACGGCAAACCAATCGACGAACTGTTCTGAGACAACTTGGTATCGTAACCCGAAGCGTCAGCGAGGGCTGGTGCTCTAATACCGATCGCAGAAAATAACTGCGCTGTGTGAAGCGCTCGGCTCATCACGCGGAGCGATGATGGCTACGTAGCCGTCACCGCTCCGCGTGACGAG
>JAYVQJ010000562.1:0-7128 GCA_043777235.1 Planctomycetia bacterium | reverse complement strand
CCACACGAGCTGCCGGCTGTGGACCCAGAAGCCGTTGTTCGAGCCATCCGCTCGCACGATCGGCGGCAATTCTTCGATCGCCGGCTTCGAGCCGCGCTGGCCGGAGAGCAGCTCGCGCGACCAGCCCTTCTCCAGCGACTCCCACAGCCAGACGCCGTACCGCTCGTGATTCGAGAACACGAGGTCGTCGTGGCCGTCCGCGTTGAGGTCAATGAATCGCAGGCCGGGATCAGCGACCGCGTCAGGATTGAAGAATGCGTCACACGGAAGCCCCCAACTCAGTTTCTGCCAACGCGACTCTCCTTCAGACCAGTGACTCACAATGGTTCGGGAAGGCATCGGTTGCAACGGGAAATCAACGGAAAGTGTTTCACTGCGAAACGATTTCCGTGGCATTAGCTGCATGATTTCGCAGACCCCATCGTTGTCGAGGTCGCGTGAGAAAAAACGACTGCCAAATGTTTCTGCAGCAATCGGTATCCCCCATTTCGTGGCACCCACTTTCACCCACACTGCAATGGAACTCATCAATTTCACCCGTTCGAAAGTGCCATTCTGGAAGAGCCACTCACCGCGCCGTCCGTGAGGTCCATATTTCGGATTCTGTTCATTTGATGCAGCTCCCGGATATTTGGGACTCGTATCATCAAGGTTGATAACGGAAGCCATGCCAGTCTCGTCGAAGACGCCGATCGACGGCTTGGGAAGGTTGACGTTCTTTCGACCAAATTCGTCATCACCGAAGTGGTCGCATGGAAACGCGCCAGACGTCCACTCCTTTGTTTCGATTTTCCAGCGTCGAAATTGTTCCGTTCGATTTCCTATCACGCAGTCAACAAAGCCGTCTCCTTCGAGATCGAGTAGTCGAACGCCGTTGTCACTTCCGTTTTTGGTTCTCAGCGTCTGCCCGCCCAGCACATTCTTGTTGAGCCGTTCGACGGCGTCCTTGAACGTCAGGAACTTGACCTTTTTGCCGTGCTTGGTGACGGCGTGGTCGATGAGTTCGTTGATTTGCTCGGGCTTGATCCAGTTGTGGGGATGGAAGACGAGGCAATAGACCCCTTGCTTGATGACGGTGCAGTCGAGCGCCGCTTTCCAGTCCTCGACGGTCTGCGGGTTGTGCGGCTTGTGAAAATGCTGAGCGGCCCAATCGCTGGGGACCGTGCAGGGAAACTCCCAGCAGAGCCGGTCGATCACGAACGGATACGGATAGTTCTCGATGCTGTTCGCGAAGAAGCGATCGGCGGGCAGGTACTTTTTGAAACGCTCTCGGAGGGCAACTTTTGGCGAGCCGGAGGGCGTTAGCCCCCGGACTTCGTTGGTCGTCCGCGAATCGTCCGGTCGCTGACGCTCCCGGCTCGCCTGCGGGTCTTCTTCCAACACCAGTTCGCGCGGCAGGTCGGGATCATCTGACGTGAAGACCTGCATCACCGACGAATTCGCCAGCAGAAAATTTCCCTTCGGCGAAGTCTTGTTGAAAATCTCGGTGTAGAACCGCGGACTGAGCGTGTTGAGCGAATCGCAGCACGGCATCCGAAAACAAACCGGCTTGTTGTTCGGCACTTCGTTGAGCAGATCGGTGCAGCGATCGACGGTGGACTTCGCCTTCGCAAGATCGCCGCTGTTGAGCAGCGGGCACGGATGGTCGATCGTGTGAACCTCCAGGCTCAGCCCTTCCTCCAGCCACTGCTGCAAGTGCGGCTGCTTGGGATCAATCGAGCAAGTGAAGATGCTGACCGGGGCTCGGCCGTCGATTTGCTTCAGCCGATTGAGAATCGGCCGGAGATACGCCTCCCACTTCTCATGCCCGCGCATGTCGTCGATGCCGAGGATTACGACCGCCTCGACTCCCTCTTCGCCGACCCACATCGGCGTCGTCAGCTTGGGGAAGTCGCGATGCGGATACCACGGATTGCACGGCTCATCGAGATACGTCAGCCGATTGCCGTTGGGCTTGGCCGCTTCCGGTTTGTCGGCGGCCGATGCGGTAAGCGTGATGATCGAACTCAAGCACAAGAAGAGCATTGTTCGAGACATGGCAGAGACTCCTTGAAGTCGCTCGCGGCAGAGCAGGGCCGCGAGAGAAGATATCTCAGCCACAACTCGAAAACACGGCTGTGAGTTTCCCTCCGTTTTGCGGGGGCGTAGCAAATCGCGTCGAGTGCAAGACGAGCAGAGGAAACGATACGAAAGCCACGGAAGTTTACTCGTGAGTTCAAGATCGAGGCCGTTCGGCTGTCGAGGGAGCCGGTACGGAGTCTCACGGCAGGCTAATTTGTTGTCCTGCGGAAACTGTAGGGTGGCGTCGAGTCATCGAGACCTACCGGAATCCTCAATTCGTGGTGGGTCTCGATGACTCGACCGCATCCTACGTTTGAAAAACTAGCGAGGTTTGATCGCAGACCCGTGATCCGGCACGCGCTAGCGTTCGGTTCGAGAGTCCATTGACCCTCCGAACCGGGCGCTGGCCCACGATTGCACGCTCAACCGTGGTCTAGCGCCCAGCGGCTGATGAATCGGGAAGTTATTGCAGCCTCGTTCCTGAGTCCTGAAGCGTGCGGCTTCCTTGCCGGCATCGAACGTCCTTGTTCGACGCTTCGTGGACTCACTGGGCCGAAGTCGAGCAGTCACGGAGTGACTCGCCGATTTAGAACACGTCGAGAATGAAGTGATGGCCTTTGTGGTACTTCTGCTCGGTGCCGTAGAAGTTGTACCAGTTCTTGTTCATCACCGGGATGCGCTGCTGAGGGCCGTACCGGTGGTACAAACTGTCTTTGCTTCCTTGTGGCCGCTCGAAGTTGTGCGGGTAATAGATGTAGGGGTAGTAGTTGAACCGATTCCAATCGGTCGGTTGTCCCCGTCCGGCGGCCTTGGCCGTGGAATCGCCAAACTGCGTTGTGGCGAGAACCGCCAAGCAGATCAGTCCCGTGGTCAAAATTCGTCGCAGCATGGTCCGCGTGCTCCTCGAGTCCGTGAGTTGGACAAAGTGTCCTCCACTTCATCGGCATCGGCACGACCCGCACCACACGAAAAATCGACAGAGCTTCGCGCACCGGCAAACTCTTCCGCTTGAGCCGTTCGCGGGATCGCCCATAACGTAGCCACACGCGGCTCGCGTGTGTCGATTTCTCTGCGATGGAGTGCGCCATGTCTCGCCATGTTTGGCCTATAATTCTGCTGGTTTTGGCTCTGCTCCCCGCGCGGGCCGACGACTTGCCGAACGGCTGGGAAGGAGCAATTCGCACCGAGCATGTCCGTCCGCACGTCGAGTTCCTTGCCAGCCCAGAACTCGCGGGACGTTCGGGAGCCAACTCGGTAAAGGCCGCCGGCTATCTGACGAAGCAGTTTCGCGACTGGAAATTGAAGCCACTGTTCGCGGATGAATCATTCGAGCAGTTGATCCCGACCTCTGCCGAAGAACCGGACGACAATTCGGACTCGCCGAAGAACGGCAGTGGCGACGAACCGGCGAAAAAGGGACCGCGCATCGTCGGCCGTAACGTTGGGGCCTGGCTGGTCGGAAGCGATCCGAAGTTGCGCGATGAGCTGATCGTCATCGGCACGCACTTCGATCATCTCGGTACTCGCAACGGAAAGATTTTTCGCGGTGCGGACGACAATGCGAGTGGCACGGCGATGATGCTGGAGGTCGCTCGGCAATTGGCGACGTCAAAGACACCTCCCAAACGCAGCATCGTCTTTGTTGGGTTTGATCTCGAAGAACAATTGCTGTGGGGCTCGCGCTGGTTCGTCGCACATCCGCCGTTTGAACTTGATCGCATCAAGCTGTTCATCACCGCCGACATGATTGGTCGTTCGCTCGGCGATCTGCCGCTGCCGACGGTCTTCATCATGGGGAGCGAACACGCACCTCGAATGAAGACGCTGCTGGACGATGTCGGTTCGCCGCGTGGATTGGAGGTCGCGCGACTGGGAGTCGATCTGGTCGGAGTCCGCTCCGATTACGGCCCGTTCTGGAACGAACGAATTCCGTTCCTATTTTTCTCGACCGGCGAACATCCCGACTATCACACGCCGCGCGACGTGCCGGAGAAGCTCGACTTCGACAAGATCGCCCGCGTATCGAGCCTCGTGCTGAAAATCGTCGAGTCTGTCGCCAATTCCGAATGGACGCCGGAATGGTCGGACGACGTCACACCCGACATCCACGAAGTCAAAGCCGTGCATCGCATCACCGACCTCTTGCTGCAAGCCGGCGAAAAGAAACCGCTGACCGACCTGCAACGCCTGATCGTCACGCAAGCTCACAACAAGTGTCAGCAGATTCTCGACCGAGGCACGTTCAACGCCGACGATCGCAAGTGGCTGATCCGCATTTCGCAGTTACTGCTACTGTCGGTGTTTTGAAGTTTGGGAGCGCCGTGCAGACACGCAACTCGCTGATGAAAGAGGTTCATCGCGAGTGTGTCGCTTCGAAGACATCTTTTCGATTTGGCGTGATCGCTTTCTGTTCAGACTGTGGGCCGATTAGGATCGTTTCGTTGTCTTCGAGACGGTTGCATCCAAATCTCTCCCGCGTTGTCTGATCTGACCGATGCCATGACTGACGACCATGAATCCGAGCGACAAACACGGAAGGGACGGATTGACCCGCTGCTCAGAGAGTGCGGTTGGATAATTGCGGGATTCGATCCGACTCTGGCTGCGACTTCATTGACAGTGCACGCCGTTGAGGAGTTTCCAACCGATCACGGCCCGGCCGACTATGCGCTGTTTGTTGGTGGCCAGTTGCTGGGCATCGTCGAGGCCAAGAAATTGACGCTTGGCCCGCAGGGAGTGCTGGTGCAGGCGGAACGGTACTCGAAAGGCGTGGTCGATAGCCCGTTCAACGTTCGTGGTTTTCTGCCACATGCTGCGGCATGATGGCATCGACTATGGGGACTACATCGAGCAGATCACGTTTCTGCTGTTCCTGAAGATGGCTGACGAGAAGGGGGTCGATGTTCCGGCCGGCTGTGATTGGCCGACGTTGCGGGACAAGGCGGGGTCGGACCTGACGGACTTTTATGTCGATCTGCTCCGCAAGCTGGCAAAGCAGACGGGGATTCTGGGCGACATCTATGCCGAGGCGCAGTCTCGGTTCAATAACCCGGTCAATCTGAAGAAGCTCATCAACTTGATCGACGAGATTGAATGGACGTCGCTCGGTGTGGACGTGAAGGCGGCGGCTTATGAAGGGTTGCTGGAGCAGGTGGCGAATGAAGGGAAGAAGGGCGCGGGACAGTACTTTACTCCGCGCGTGTTGATCCAATCGATCGTCCGCGTGATGAAGCCCGCCCCGCGCACGCACAAGGAATTCACGATCTGCGATCCGGCTTGTGGACGGGCGGCTTCTTGGTGGCAGCGCATGAATGGATGGTCGAAACGACCAAGGGCGCGTTGGACCGTGATGTCGCCAAGCGAGTCAAGACAAAAACCTACTTCGCGCAGGAACTGGTTGCTCGGCCGCGACGCATGGCGTTGATGAATCTCTATCTGCACGGCGTCGAGCCGCACATCATGCTCGGCGACACGATCTACGATCCGCCGTCGGGTGAGCGGTTCGATGTCATCCTGACCAATCCGCCGTTCGGGACAAAGGGAGCGAATCAGGCTCCCACGCGCGATGACTTCACCATCGAGACCAGCAACAAGCAGCTCAACTTTGTGCAACACGTCGTCAACGCGCTGAAGCCCGGCGGCCGAGCGGCGATGGTCTTGCCGGACAACTGCCTGTTCGAGGGCAAGGCGGGCGAGGTGTTTTCGATCTTGATGCAGGACTGCAATCTCCACACCGTCTTGAGACTTCCAAGAGGCACGTTCACGCCATACAGCCAAGGCGTGAAGGCCAACGTCATCTTCTTTCAGAAGGGGCTGCCGACCGAAGACGTGTGGATCTTCGACGCGCGGAGCAACGTCCCTGGCATCACGAAAAAGGACCGGCCGCTCAGCCCGCAGCACTTCGCCGAGTTCGAGCAGTGCTACGGCTCCGACCCGAACGGCCAGAGCAAGCCGCAGCGCAAAGACCTGGGCGAGGCCGGCCGCTTCCGTCGCTTCCACGCGACCGAGATTGCCGAGCGGTCGTACAAGCTCGACATCACCTGGCTGAAGGACGAGTCGCTGGAATCGAGCGAAGACCTCCCCGACCCGCAAGACCTCGCCACCGAAGCGATCACCGAACTGGAAGCGATCGTCGGCGACCTGCGAGAAATCGTCTCGCTCATCGAGCAGGAAGAGGGAGTCGAGGTATGAGCGACCTGGCGAACGCCAACGTCTTTCCGTCCCGTCAGGGACATCCGAAAATAGCCCACCGATTCATCGGTGGGAGATGACTCGTTCGTCAGTTGTCTCATGCACGTCGTTTTCAGCACCAAGGAACGCCGCCCGATGATCACGCCCGACCTCCAAGAACGGCTCTGGCCGTACCTGGGTGGCATCGCACGTGAAAATAAAATGCGAGCCTTGAAGGTCGGCGGCGTTGCGGACCATGTCCACATCTTGTTGTCTCTGCCATCGACCTTGGCCATTGCGAAGGCCATGCAACTCATCAAGGGGAATTCGTCGAAGTGGATTCACGAGACGTTTCCGCAGCACGCCGCGTTTGAATGGCAGGAAGGATACGGAGCCTTCAGCATCGGTGTGTCCGGCATCGACGACACGGTCGCCTACATCGAGAACCAAGCCGAGCACCATCGCAAAAAGACGTTCAAGGAAGAGTTGAAAGCGATCCTCAAGAAGCACGCGATGGATTACGAGGGTTGGATGTTGGATTGAGCGTGACCGATGAAACGTGGCGACGTGAAACGATCAAGATGATCGGTGATTTCGTCCCGCCAGGGACGCCCGACAATAGCCCACCGTTTCAACGGTGGGACGCGAGAAACCACAACATGATAAGTCCCGATAGGGACGAAAGAGATTCCCAACGAGACGCGACGACGATGGCACACCAACGAAACGCAACAATGATGACGGCCCGAACAATCCACGCGAAACATCTTTCGCCCCTCCGGGGCTTTTGGGGTTTTAGGCTCTCCGCCATTCCTGTTGGTTGGCGGCTGACGCACACAATAGGTAGTGAATCAGCCGGAACGCGCTAGCGTCCGGTTCGGGCGACGATTGACGTTC
>JAYVQJ010000561.1:0-7132 GCA_043777235.1 Planctomycetia bacterium | reverse complement strand
TAACGTGTCGTCGCCGGCCAGTCCTTGCAGCGTCGTCTTTCCAACCCAGTTGCGGGCGTCGATCAAATTATTGAACGTTCCAATTCCAGCCAAGAATGCTTGCTCGATCCCCGTCAGCAAATTCGTGCCGACACCACTGAGCAAGCCAGAGATCGCGTTGCCACTTAAATTGAAGGTCACGTCGCCGATGTCTTGAACCAGATCATTCGTCCCGGCTCCACCATCGAGCGTGTTGTTGCCTGTTCCGCCGTTGAGCAGATCGTCTTCGTCGCCACCCAACAGAATGTCATTGCCACGACCACCCAACAGTGTGTCGTTCTTCTTGCCGCCTGAGAGCATGACGTTTCCGCTGAACTTCGACGCATCCAGCTTGTTGGCCAGCGTGTCGCCACCGGTCAACGAAGCTACTTCAAAGCCCGACAGCTTATCGGCACCAAGCCCCGCCAAGGTCGTGTCGGTCAACGTGAGGAGCGCGACGTCGCCAGCTTCAACCAACCGATCCGCTTTACCAACTCCTCCCGTCAGACTGTCATCACCCAGCCCACCAGAGATGACCTCACTGAAATCATCAGAGCCGGTGATCGTGTCGTTTCCCGCGCCGCCGGACAACGAGATGCGCTGCAGGCGTGTGTAGACGCTCGCTAACAGGCCGGTCAGATTGATCACATCCTTCCCAGTTCCACCGGAAATCGTCAGCGAACCTAACAGAGCGGGATCAAATGCCGGCTGCACTGTGTTGCCGAGCTTAACCTGTAGTCGCCCGCCCACAACGGACGCGGTCACCACTGTCGCGGCCGTTGATGAGTAATTCATCTCCAGCAAAGCGTTGATCGTGAAGGTCTGCACGGCACTCAGATCGTGTCCGCCATGATCAGTGCCGCCATTGTCCATCGCTTGGACAGAGACGGTTGCCAACCCGGTTGCTCCTGACGCGATTGTGTAAGTCAGGGTTCCGCCAGCAGTGATTTGTGGCAGCACACTGAAGAACCCATCGTTGTTGGTCGTGATGCGATAATTCAGCAAGCTCTGTGTTGCTTCATCGGCAAAGCCAGTGCTTATTGAGAGCACCCAACTCGGAACATTCTGAGGCACGCCAGTAAGTGCAAACTGATCCGCTCCTTTCGTGAAGCTCGGTGCGTCATTCACCGTCGCCACGGTGATGGTGAATGTTTGCGCGACACTGGTGTCCGCGCCTCCGCCGTTATCGTGAATCCGTACGCTGATCGTCGCGCTTCCGTTCGCGTTTGCCGCAGGAGTGAACGCCAATGTCCCTTGCGGAGAAATCTGAGGCAGCACGCTGAACAGCGAGTCGTTGCTCGTCGTCACCAAGAAGTTGACGGACTGAGTCGACTCGTCCGCTGGGCCAGCGCTGATTGCTGTGGCCCAATTGGCAACGGATTGAACGCCCGCGTCTTCAAGGACCGTCTGATTGTCACCACTCGCGAAACTCGGAGTGTCATTGACCGCCGTGATCACGATGTTGAAGGCTTGCGACGCACTGAGATCGACTCCGCCATTGGCCGTGCCGCCGTTGTCATGGGCTCGAACCGTCACCGTTGCCGAGCCATTCGCATTCGCTGCGGGGGTGTACGTCAATGTGCCGTTTGCCGAGATTGCTGGCAGCACACTGAAGAGCGAGTCGTCGTTCGTCGCCACTACGAAATTGACCGTTTGAGTGGAGCCTTCCAAGAGGCCAGCGCTGATCGCTGTCGCCCAGTTCGAGACAATGTGGGCACCAGAATCCTCTCCGACTGTTTGGTCTGCTCCCTTCACGAAAGTCGGGACATCGTTGATCGGTTCGATATGAAACGTAAACGCTGTCGATCGAGTTGCGCCTTCGCCGTCGCTGACAGTCAGCGTGATGGTCGTTTCGCCAAATCCGTCAGCGACTGGCCGAAGTGTGAGGAAGCGGTTTGAGCCGCTGCCGCTCAGCGTAATTGCGGAATTCGGAATCAATGCGTCATTTGAAGACGCAACTGAAACGGTCAGCGCATTCGCATCGGTCTCCAAATCAGAGACGGTGAACGGCAGCGTGACTCTCGAAGTTCCTTCGTCGATGAACACGTCCGCAATCATGGTGATTGTCGGCGCTCGATTAGCCGGCCGGATTGTCAGCGAGACGGTCGCGGTGTTCGAGTTCAATGTTCCGTCGTTCGCTGCGTATGTGAATGAGTCCGCTCCAGAGTAGTCCGCTTCCGGCGTGTACTCGAACGTCCCGTTCGCATGGAGCGATACCGAGCCATGCGCCGGATTACCGACTAGAATGGCGGTCAGCGTCGCGTCATCTATGTCGTGGTCGTTGTTCAAGAGGCTAGAAGCGGCGACGACGGTCAGCGTCGTGTTTTCATTCAGAGCAAAGCTTTCGTGAGTGGCTACCGTCGCATCGTCGGCTCCGGTGATCGTGACGATCAGCGATGTCGTCGAAGTCGCGCCCTCGGAATCACGCATTGAATAGCCGAATGTCTCCGTCAATGAATCGCTGCTATTTCGCAACGCTTGGACGGTCGGGTTCGTGTTATTCACAATATAGACGAAGCTCCCGTCGGAATTGAGCGTCAGCGTGCCATAGGCCCCAAACAACGCCGTGCCGACCATTCCAGAAGTCGCACCGAACGAAACTGTCGCAACGGTTTTCGTGTCGCCCACATCGACATCGGAGTCGTTGTTCAACACGTTTCCGGAACCATTCGCTCCGGCTGTTGCGTTTGACGTGCCGCCGGCTTCAATGGCCGTTGCCCTGTCGAGCACTGCAATCGGCGCGTCATTCACCGCCGACACACTGATTTGCAACGACTCAACCAAGAAGTTGCTGCCACCATTGTCCGTGCCACCGTTATCACGCACTTCGAAAGTCAGCTCACCTGTTCCCGAAGTATCAGTCGTTGGTCGAAATTGGAAGCCACGCAGTTCGGCCAGTGAGTACGTCGAGTTCAACACGACCGCCGTCGTTCCGTTTGCCAGTACGATATCGCCGATCGCGGACGGTAATCTGGTGATCGTGTAGGTCAACGCTTGCGTCGCTTCGTCGCTGCCACCACCCGGGCCGTATTCCAGACTGCCCAGTCCGAGCGGCGTAGTCGGTGCGTCTTCCGTCAGGAATAGGCTGTTGATCGAGCCACCTGTCCGCAGTGGCGCGTCGTTGACAGCGGAGACTGTGACGTTGAACGTCGTGGTCGTCGTCTTGTCATCGGTGTTGCCGAAGAGATCGTCCACACCCGCATCGAGAACCGTGACAGTGACGATTGCTGTCCCAGCGCGATTCGCGGCCGGAGTGAGATGCAATGTCCGATCGCCGCTGTTTCCGGTGACTATGAGAGTTGATGTGGGGAAGAGCAGGTCATTGCTCGACGACACGGCAGTGACTCGTAGCATCCCCGGAGATGTCTCAGTATCCGCAACCGTGAACGAGACATCGAGCGGTGTGTCTTCACGAGTGGTTTGATTCGCGATTGCCGAAATGGTCGGAGCAGTGTTTAGATTGATGACGTTGACGTCATAGGTTCGAGTGGACTGACCGCCGGTCTCACCAGGAGCGAAGTCGAAGATTGTGATGACCGGCTGATGTGCCGGGAAACCGGAATAACTGTGTGACACGCTGAATGACTTCGTGGCCGCGTCGATCAGCACCGGGGCTACTGTTCCGTCGCCGAAGTCCGCTTCACCTCGCCATGGATCGTTTCCTGGATCGGTGAAGTGGCCCGTGAGCGTGAAAGTCTGCATCAATCCGACCGATAGACTCGGCTCGGCCAACAGTGTCGGTACAACATTCACCACGTTGAGTTGCCGAACCAACCGGCCGACTCCGCCGTCGTTGTCAGCCACGGTCAGATCGATGTCGTATGTCCCGTCATTGGCCGGCGTGAACTCGAATGAATCTTGAGTGCTGCTGGCAACAATCGCTCCGTTGCGACTGATAACCCATGAGAATGTGAATGTGTCCGTACCCGGATCGGCTGGCGGATCGCTCAGCGTGAGCGTTGCTCCTTCGTTGATCGTCGTGGAGACACCGTTCGCGTCGAGCGTCACGCCGCCGATGTTGATCGTCGGGACCGGCGGCGCGTTCATGATTGTCAGCATCGAGATGGCGGACGTCGTCACTCCGCCATCTCCGTCGGAAACACGAACACGGGCATTCTTGTTCAAGCCTTCCTCCGTCCCATTGTTGATTCCTAAGTTTGCAAGCTGTGCCCAAGTGAATGTCACAGCGAGGCCATTCGAGGAGCCGAAAGCCTCGTCGCCAAACAGTCCGTCGCCATTCACATCCCAAGTGGCGGTGAGTGGATCGCGTGATCCCGCCGGATCAATGGCCGACGCGGTCAGTGTGAGCGAGTCTCCCTCTGAGATGGCATATGGCCCACCTGCTGAGACCGACTGCGGGGCGACATCGTTCGCCGTGATGATTACCGAATCGGATGTGACGCCGCCGTCCGTATCTCGCACGGTCAACGTGACTGTGTAGCTGCCGTTGTCTTGGGCAATGAACGCGAAATGCGCTGCTGTTCCCTGCGGAATGAGCTGTCCGTTATCGGCAACAACTTGCCACTGATAGGTCAGCTTCGAAAGATCGGCCACCGCATCGTTGGTCGTCAGTGACGAGAGCATGACCGTCGAGCCTTCATCAACGGCTCGATCTTGGCCGAGGCTGACTCCGGTCGGCGCAACATTATCGACGATGATCGTCTTGGTCGCAGTGCTCGACGCGCCTTCTTTGTCTGTCGCTCGCAACGTGACGACGTAGGTTCCGTCGTCATCCGGCGTGAAGTCCAATGAGCTGGCTGATCCTCTGGCGTAAGTCGTAGCCGGCTGGCCGCCACGTTGTTTGGTCACGGTCCAAGCGGTCGTCGGCGCATCGTTCACTCCGGGATCAGTCACGACGCTGGTCAGCGAGATTCGAGTCCCTTCAGGGCTATTGACTGGCGCTCCGTTGATGCTGGCCGAAGGTGCCACATTCGCTGCGTTTACCGAGAGACTCGACGAGGACGTGTCACCGTCCTTGTCTGTCACGGTCAGGATCACTTGGAAGCCTCCCTGATCGGCTGAAGCAAACGAGAATTTCTGCCCACCTGGCTGTCCAGCGATGTAGCTGAGATTCGCAAGAGTCTGTCCGTCCGACGAAACCAATTCCCAATGGATGAACGACGCATTGGTGGCGGTGTCGGCGGAGCCTGCATCGGAATAGATCGCCGCGAGATCGAAGCTGACGATGTCTCCTTCATTCACGGATCGATTCGGGCCGAGGTTCAAAACCGGCGCGACGTTGCTGACCACCAGCGTCAGTGAATCGCTGAAGTTTCGATTTCCGTCATCGGGATCAGTCACCATCAGCGTCACCGTGTAGACGCCGTTGTCGGACGGCGTGTAGTGCAACTCGCTTGATGTCTGTCCGGCGATCGCCTGTCCGTTGACTCGCCATGTGTAGCTCAGCGCCACGCCGCCGGGATGTGGATCACGAATGCTGGCAGCCACCGTGAGCGAATCCCCTTCGGCCGCTCTGCGATCGACGCCCACTTCGACGACTTGCTGTTCTGCGATCAGCGTCACCGGCGAGCCATCTGACTCCAACCGGACAACTGCGAAGTCTGTTTGACCATTTGACGTCGAATAGCCGCTCACCACGATGCGGCCGGCTTGGATCGCCACGTCTGTTGCCGTGTCGTCACCGTCACCGATCGCTACCAACTTCAGTCCATTTCCGTCAAACGAACGGTCGAGCGAACCATTGGCGTTGTATCGCGCAATGGCAAATTCATAGTTCGTCCCGTTCCACGATTTCCCGACGACGACCAGCTTGCCGTCCTCTTGCAGCACACCGCTCAATGCCAAGTCGTCGCTGCCGCTGCCGCCACCTTCACCACCGCCGAGTGTGTCACTGTTCGAGTTGAAGTCAGTGATTTTTCTACCGTAATTCGCAAACTCCGAGTCCAAGCTGCCGTCGCTGTTGTATCGAGTGACCACGAAGTCATGTGTCGTCACAACTTGATTTGATCCGGTATCACTGACTGTCGAATACTCGCGTGTGCCGATGACGAGAATCTTGCCGTCCGCTTGAACCAGAATTTTCTCTGGGAATGTGCGGACGGAATTTGAGCCGTAGTCCTGGTAAGTATCACCGGGGAAGAAGCCGTTGTCCGGAGATCCGTCGGTGTTCAGCCGTGCGATCGAGAAGTGCTGATAGGGGTAGTCACTCGACCCTGCGATCAGAATTTGTCCGTCCGCTTGAACGGCAATGCTGGTCAGGACGTCCTGAGAAAAACCGTCTGCTCCACCGCCGTAGAGCGAGTGATAGTAATCGCTGATCCAAAATCCGCCGTCACTAAACGTATCGTCGAGACTGCCGTCGGAGTTGTATCGAGCTACGACGAAATCGTAGCCGTGCTCCGTAAACGTGCTGCCAGCCACAACGACCTTGCCATTCGCTTGCAGCGCGATGCTGGTAGCAAACTCGTCCGAAGTGCCAAAGGCCGTGGTCACTTTCCCGCCGCTACCGAAGGACGTATCGAGTTGTCCGTCGATGTTGTAGCGAGCCAGCGCGAAGTCGTAGTTTGTGCCGTTCCAGGTTCGTCCGGCCACGACCGTCTTGCCGTCACTTTGAAAAATCATGCCACCCAACTTAGAGGTCAGGTTGTTGGTTTTGGTTGGGAAGGCATAAAGCTCGGTCCCCAGTGAATCGGTCCGATCGGTGAAGAAGAGTTGGTCTCCAGCAACGGTCAGAGAGTCGGGATGGCTGACTCCAGCCGTGACGATGTCGGTGAGGCGTACCGTTCCCTCGGTCGTACCGTCGCTCTTCCAAAGTTCAGCACCGTGAGTGCCGTCATTCGCTTGGAAGTACAGCACGCCGCGGAAAGTCACGAGTTGCAACGGAGACGAACCGCTCGATCCCGCGTTGATGTCTTTGACTTGGACGACTCCGAGGGCTCCGGCATTCGTCCGCCATAACTCGGAACCGCTAATGCCGTCGTCGGCTTGGAAGAACAATGCCCCGCCGACACTCGTCAAATTAGTCGGAGACGAGCTACCGGAACCGGCAACGAGATCTGCAACCAGAATCGTTCCCTCCGACGTTCCGTCGCTCTTCCACAACTCGACTCCGTGCGTCTCATCGTTTGCGGTGAAGAACAATGTCCCATTCAGG
>JAYVQJ010000560.1:0-7136 GCA_043777235.1 Planctomycetia bacterium | reverse complement strand
GCTCATCACGCGGAGCGATGATGGCTACGTAGCCGTCACCGCTCCGCGTGACGAGCCGAACGGGCAAACACGCAGTGATTTCTTGCGATCCGTATGAGCGCCCCACTTAACGGCAGGCTTGGTGTGGCCCGATGTCGCCGACGTCGGGAACGGGTTTCACTTCGATGACGCTTCAATTCTTGGTTACACCGGCAGTTCAATCGACGTACAAGAACTCGTTCGAGTTCAACAGTACCTGGCAGAAGTCGGTCAAGCCGGACGACGCCGCGGCCGCATTGCGAGCGGCTTGCTGATTGAGGAACTCGATCGCCGCCGAGCGTTCCGTGTTGTTCGGCTCGCGACCGTATGCCAACCGGTACGCGACGGCGATTTGAGATTCGCGATCGCTGCCCGCTTCACTTTGCACGCGCCGAGCAAACTCACCCGCATGAGCCAGCGAGTCCTTGCTGTTGATCATCAGCAAGGCCTGAGTCGGAGTCGTGGTCACATTGCGTTCGGGAGTACTCGAAAATCCGTCGGCGGAATCGAAGACATCCAGCAGCGGATCGGGTGAGTTGCGTCGTTGCTCGGTGAAGATCGAACGCCGAGGCTTCGACGCGGGAACGCTCGGCCCGCCCGATTTCGCGTCCAGCTTGCCGGACACGAGCAACATCGCATCACGGATTTGCTCGGCATCGAGCCGCCGAATATTCGCACGCCACAGCCACCGATTGCCGGGATCTTTGAGCTGCTGCTGCTCGGCATTCGGGTTCGTCGCCGATTGCCGATAGGTTGCCGAGGTGACAATCAAGCGGTGCAGCGATTTGAAGGACCAAGGGGTCAGCGAGGTTCTCCCCACCTCCCGATCCCCCGCTCTCCCTCCCTTGAAGCGCGACGCCAGCCAATCAAGCAACTCCGGATGGCTCGGCGATTCACCGAGTCGGCCGAAGTCGCTCGAGGTCGCGACCAAGCCTTTGCCGAAGTGATATTGCCAGATGCGATTGACCATCACGCGCGGCGTGAGCGGGTTGTCGGGCGAGGTCAACCAGTTCGCGAGCGCGGTTCGGCGACCGGTCGATTGCGGAGCGTTCGGGACTGGCGAAATTTTTGCGGGCGAATTGTCGAGGACCGACAACCAACCGGGGACGATATCGGTCTCGGTCTTGTCGCCGGGGATCGCTGTCGGCGGTGCAATTGGGCCGACATCCGCGACGGCGTAACCGATCGGCAGCGCGGCGGGTTTCACCTCGTCGAACTTCTTCAGCTCGGTACGCAGTTCTTCCCACTTCTTCTTCGAGTCGTCCTTCAACTTCGCGCCGATTTGATCGTACTCGTACTGCACTTGCCGATACGCCAAGTCGTAGAGCTGTCGGTCGAGCGGAGAAAGTTGACTGACGTCGTCGGTCTTCAGGATCGCTTGGATGTCCGCCGGAAACTTAAAGATCGCGCTGGCTTTCAACTTGTCGAGATGCGGCTTCTCAAGCTCAGCCAGCTTCGCACGGAGGTCGGCAGTCTTCGATTCCCACTCCGCGAGTTTGACTTGGTAAGCCTCGATCTCGGACTTCGTTGCCAGCGGCTGTGCGTCTTGCGGCAGGATGCCGGCGAAGAACGCTTTCAGACGGAAATAGTCCTTCTGCAAAATCGGATCGAACTTGTGATCGTGACACCGCGCGCAGCCCATGCCGAAGCCGAGAAACACATCGCCGGTCACGTCGGTGATGTCGTTGAGGATTTCGTTTCGCTGCGTCTTCGCGTCACGCTGGTTGTATTCGTAAAGCGACAGCCGCAAGTAACCCGTCGCGGCGAGAGCCTCCGGGTTGTCGGGATCGATCTCGTCGCCGGCGATTTGTTCCTGCACGAAACGATCAAACGGCTTGTCGATTTGAAATGAGCGAATGACGTAATCGCGATACCGCCAAGCGTGCGGCCGGTAATCGTCCTTGCGATAGCCGTCGGACTCGGCGTAACGGACGAGATCAAGCCAGTGCCGCGCCCAACGCTCACCGTAGGCTGGGGTGTCGATTAGTCGATCAACGAGTCGTTCGTAGGCATCTTCGCGTGAGTCGCTTTCAAACTCGGCGATCTCGGTCGGAGTCGGCGGCAGACCGGTGAGGTCGAATGTCAGCCGTCGAATGAGCGTGCGACGATCCGCCTCGGGTGCGGGAGTGAATCCCTCGGCCGCGAGTCGTGCGGCGATGAAGTGATCAACTTCGTTGCGGATTTGAAATTTGGGATTTGAGATTTGAGATTTGAATTCGGGGACGGCCGGATCACGGATCGGTTGGAAGGCCCAGTATTGCTTATCGGCTTCGGTGATTCGCTGGCCATTCGGTTCGAGCACTCGCGATTTGCCGTCAACTGTCGGCCACGGCAATCCGCGCTGCACCCATTCGGTCAGCGCCGCGATCTCGTTCTCCTTCAACGGCGCATCGGGCGGCATTTCGAGACCGGCCCGATTGATCGCTTCGATGAGCAGACTTTCGCCCGGCTTGCCACTGACAACGATGTCGCCGCTCTCGCCACCTTTCAGAACCGCCTCGCGCGAGTCGAGTCGGAGTTGTCCTTTTTGTTGGGTAGGACCGTGACACTTCAAGCATCTCGCGACCAGCACCGGCCGAACTTTCGACTCGAAGAACTTGATCGCTTCGGGATCGGTCACCGGCTCGGCCGCGCGAGCCAGAACGGACGGCAGAAATGCGGCCAGCACGATCAGACAGATTCGGAAGTCTCGGCTCATCAGATCCAGTCCTCGTTCGAGCGGCCGATGATAACGGACACGTTTCGGCAAAACAGTGGATGAAGTGGTGGGCCGACGCTTCGCTAGTTCGACTGTCTGAACTTACCGTAGGGTGGGACCAGCGGCGCTTCGCCGCGTCGGCCCACCAGAAATTTTCAGCGGGCTTTCTGGTGGGCCGGCGCTCGAAGCGAGCTTGTCCCACCCTACGAATTCCACTCGATTCCCAGCATGATCGAACTCAGGCCGCTGCCAATACCGAGCAGCGCGACTCGATCGCCGGCGGCGACGTGACCTCGTTGGGCACCAAGAGCAAACGCGGTCGGCAGCGCGACGGCTCCGGTGTTGCCGAGGAATTCGACGGTCGGGAAGTCAATCTCGGTAGCGAGGCCCAGTCGATCCAACAGCAGCTTGCGGTGTGCTTTCCCGACTTGATGCGTGAAGACTTTGTGGACGTCGGTTGTCTGCCAGCCAAGTTCGATTTGAAAGCGATCCCAAGTCGCTCCGGCGAGTTCGATCCCAGCATGCAGCAACGCTTCGGAATCAGTCTGCATGCGCGGGCGACCGTCAGCGGTGACGGACTCGACGCCTCCGGCACAGAGTTCATGATGACTGGTATCCGTCAAACAGACTCCGCCAAGCAGACGATGTCCTGTGTGGCTGAGATTGCGATGACACAACACGATCGCCGCTGAGCCGGAGCCGATCGTCAGCGACGCGAAATCCAATTTAATGCTCTGCCGAGTCGTGTTTGGATTTTTCAGCAACGAGTCGATCGTCCCTTCGACGAGATCGCGGCCGTCCTCAGTCCCGACGACGATGCCGGCTTGGACTTGGCCGAGTTCAATCATGTTCGCCAGCACAAGTACTCCGTTGAGCAATCCGAGACACGCATTGCTGACATCTAAGATCGCCGCCGATCGCGGCAGACCGACCGCGTGATGCACGCCGCTCGCGGTTGCCGGTTCAAGTTGATCGCGGCAGACGGAACCATGCACGAGCAAGCCGATGTCGTCGGCCTTCAGTCCCGATGCTGCGAGAGCATTGTTCGCGGTGATCGAACTGATTTGGCCCGGCTTGATGCCGCGATCAAAGAACCGTCGCTCACGAATGCCGGTCATCAATTCGAGCCGGCCGAACGGCAAGCCGAGTCGTTCATAAACCGGCGCGAGCTGCCCTTCGATGTCGTCGGACGTGACGACATGCGGCGGCAATTCGTAGCTCAGGCTTTCAATGCAAACGTGTTCGTATCGCATGGTGCTGTATCAAACGAGAAGCCCGGCGTCTCGAAGAGAGCCGGGCTTCCATGCGTGTCGGTCGTGTTCGGCGAACTCGCGTTCGAGTTGCCCAACGTCAGTATTTTTAATGAGCCATCGCGGGAGCACGAGTGACATGCTCTGCCAGCTCGGTGACTTGGCGGAGATTCGCGCGGCGTTCTTCTTCCGACTCATTGGTCGGGTTGTCATTGATGTCCAACATGATCGAGCTGCGGACAAAGCGGAGTCCCTTGAGAAGGATTTCCTTTTGGTCCTTAGTCAGCTCCAGATTGATTGTTTCGTTCATTCGGCAAACTTTCACGATGAGTTGCTCACCGCATTCCCGGTAGAGTCGTTGGCTACGGCAGCCTCAGACGCGGCAGCATGATATCCGTGCAATTCCGGGTTCTCAACCGGGCAGATTCATCGTCCAAAACAGATTGCGGTCTTGCCGGTGTCTGGTCTGAGCTGCTGATTTCGACCGGCAAGTCCCGCCGTTGACCGGAGCACTCGCATAGCCGCTGTGCCGAGTGCGGTCGTGACTCTGCGATTGCTCGGAAGGGCTTGCCTGGTCGGAACGGGAGCGAGGCGGAGGCAAACCGGGGAACCGGGAAACTGAGAATGAGAAATGAGTCGCGGCAATGCGTCGTCATTTTTCATTCTCGGTTCTCCGTTACTCGGTTCTCCGGTTTTGCGTTTGCTCCCCCGCTGGAAGGTCCCAACAGGTTGGCTACGATACGCCCACTCGTCAGACACCATTGATTGGAACCTCGACCGATGACACCTCGCGAAGTGCTGGCTCTCTGCCGTGAACGGGAAATCCAGGCGATCGACCTGCGATTTATGGATTTTCCGGGGACTCAGAAACATGTCACGATCCCGGCCAAGATCCTGAATGAACGCAGCTTCGAGGATGGATTCGGATTCAGCGGCAGTTCGCTACGCGGCTGGCAGTCGATCAACGAGAGCGACATGCTGCTGGTGCCGGTTGCGGAGACGGCGATCGTCGATCCGTTTCTGAGCCACACGCTGGCGATGACCTGCAATATCCAAGACCCGACCACTCGGCAGGATTACCCGCGCGACCCGCGCAATGTGGCTCGCAAGGCGACGAACTTCATGCTGCAAACCGGCATCGCCGACGTCGCTAACTTCGGCCCGGCTGCCGAGTTCTTTGTCTTCGACGACATCCGCTTCGATCAGAATGAACACGAAGCCTACTACCACATCGACAGCGTCGAGGGTCAGTGGAACCGCGGCAAAGGTTCGAAGGGACCGAATGCCGGTTATCAGATTCGTTTCAAAGAGGGCTACTTCCCAACTCCACCTGCCGACACTCTGCAAGACTTGCGCACCGAGATCATGCTCAAGCTGATGGAGTGCGGGATCGATGTCGAAGGCCAGCATCACGAAGTCGCGACGGCCGGCCAATGTGAAGTCGACATGAAATACGCCCCGCTGCTTCGCACGGCTGACAATTTGGTGCTCTACAAGTACCTCGTGAAGAACGTCGCGGCGCGGCATGGCAAGACGGCGACCTTCATGCCCAAGCCGCTCTGGAACGACAATGGCTCCGGCTTGCATCTGCATTTTTCTTTGTCGAAGAACGGCTCGCCGCTATTTGCGGGATCGGGCTACGGTGGGCTGAGCGATTTGGCGATGTACGCGATGGGCGGAATCCTGAAACACGCGCCGGCGTTGATGGCGTTCTGCTGCCCGACGACGAACAGCTACAAGCGACTGGTCCCCGGTTTCGAGGCTCCGATCAATTTGGCCTACAGCTATCGGAACCGCTCAGCCGCGATTCGAATTCCGGTCCACAACCCAAATTCGGAAACACGTCGCATCGAGTTCCGCATCCCGGATGCGTCCTGCAATGGATACCTCGCAATGAGCGCCGTGCTGATGGCCGCGCTCGACGGCATCCAGAACCGCACGCATCCCGGCCAGCCGTTCGACAAGGACTTGTACGATCTCGAACCAGAAGAGTTGAAGTCGGTCCCAAAGGTTCCGAGCTCGCTGGAGGAATCGCTCGCCGCGCTCCGCCGCGACCACGAGTTCTTGCTCAAGGGAGACGTCTTCACGGAAGACGTGATCGACACCTGGATTTGGTACAAGACGACCAACGAGGTCGATGCTCTGCGGCAACGCCCGCACCCGTTTGAATTCACGATGTACTACGACGCATGAGAAAGACTGCCGTGCCTCAATCACTCAGCGACCGCCGCATTTTGATCTTCGTCGAAGATGCCTACGAAGACCTCGAATTGTGGTATCCGAAATTGCGGCTGATCGAGGCAGGCATTCAGGTCACGATTGCCGGGCCGAAGTCTGGCCAGAAATATGTCGGCAAGAACGGCTATCCGTGCGTGTCGGATGCGGTCATTGCAGACATGGAATCGGCGGACTTCGACGGCGTGGTCTGCGCCGGCGGTTGGATGCCCGACAAACTTCGACGCGATCCGAAAGTGTTGCAGTTGATTCGCGAGTTCACGGACGCGAATAAACTCGTCGCAGCGATCTGTCATGGTGGCTGGATGCCGATCTCGGCGAACGTGTATCGCGGAGTGAAAGTGACTGGCTCGCCCGGCATCAAGGATGATCTGATCAACGCCGGGGCGTTGTGGTCCGATGCCGCAGTGGTCGTCGATCGGCATTTCGTGTCGAGCCGCAAGCCGGATGACTTGCCGGATTTTTGCCGAGCGATGTTGGATGTGCTGTCGCAAAGTAGCCGTCAGCGCTCCGCGTGACGAGCCTTTTCTGGAGAGACTCTTAAAGAACAGGGGCGGCTCGCAAATCAACGTCGAACGCGAAAGGCTCGTCACGCGGAGCGTTGACGGCTACTTTCCCGCATTATGTCTCAAGTGGAAATCATCGCCCATCGTGGAGCATCTGCGGATGCGCCGGAGAACACACTGGCCGCGATTCAACTCGCGTGGCAACAGGGAGCGGACGCGGCCGAGATTGATGTGATGCTGACGGCCGACGGACAGCTCGTCGCGATTCACGACGAGACAACGTTGCGAACCGGCGGAATCGAGTGGGTCGTGAATGATCGCACGCTCGTGGAACTCAAGACGCTGGATGTCGGTTCGTGGAAATCGTTGCAGTTCGCGGGCGAACGGATCCCGACACTCGCCGAAGTGCTCGACATCGTCCCGCTCGGC
>JAYVQJ010000559.1:0-26764 GCA_043777235.1 Planctomycetia bacterium | reverse complement strand
ATTCGCCGCGCCATCCTGAATGCGGCTGGCGCGTGTGCTAGCCTGATCGATCGCCGCGTAGAGAACGGAATTCGCCGACGTCGAAACCGCCATGCCTTCGACGGTTGAGTCCGCCAGGGTCAACTCGCCGACGTGCGTCGCTTTGCTGACGCTCTCTAACGACACGTTGACGCCGTTGAAGTTGGGGCTGCCCGATCGGATGTTCGAGTTCTGGATGCTGACATCGACCCCGGCCGTACTGCTCATGTTCTTGAGGTTGATGTCCAGCCCCGTCGCACCCGTGCTGTTGGCGGCGGGGGTGACATTGGTCTGATCGACGTCAAACGACTGCAACGCAACGTTGTCCAGCGTGACGCTGATGCCCTGCTGATTGGCACCCGCTGTGATATTCACGTTGTCGATCGTGATGTGATTCAACCCCGTCAGATTGCTGAGGTTGATGCGGATGCCGATCCCCGCTCCGCTGATCTGCGTGGACTCAAACGTGGACGATTGCGAGACACCGATCACCAAAGTGTCGTAGTCGGAGATGCCGTCGTTGTTCGGGTCCAACAAGCTGTTGGTAATGTTGATACCGGGGGTGCTGGCGGTACTGGTGAAAACGTTGTTACCCGTCACCTGATTGATGTCGATCACCAAGGGCTTGATCGACAGCAGCGTCCGTTCTTCCAGGAATTCGGCGAGCCGAGCATGCCGCCCGGACTGTCGCTGCGCATTGGCCTGCTGGCGGCGAACGCGGTTGAAGCGACGACGAGTGAACGACTGACGCAGAGCGCGAATCCAAGACGTCAGTAACATATGCTGATTCTCCAGATCACAGGGGCATTGGGGCTTATCGTGGCACGGACGGACTGTCCAGCGTCACCGGTCGGCCGCGGGGTGCTGCGAAGAGATGGCTCAACTTTCTTCAACACCCGGCAGAATCGTTGCGATCACTCGCGAACGACCGTTGTCTGCCGTGTGGTGGCGTTGGCCCGCACCCACTGACATGCTTGACGATGACGAAACAGACCATCCGCGCGCAGGGCACAGAGTGGCTATTACTGTTTCGTCAAATCAAAAATTGCACTTTTTGACGACTGGCGATTTCACCGCCGAGGAGCAATCTCCGCGAGGCCTCACCATCCGCAACGCATCCCTTCGTTGGGTTCGCTTTTGAGCGTCGTCTCGGCTCGTTGCGAATCATCGGCTCAATGGACGAATCCCGCTTTGCAGGTTCGACCCGAAGAATCCGACCGACTGATGTGACTTCCAAACTTGTTGTGGCCCGCGTGCGCTTCCACTCGGAGTTGCGGCATCAAAGTGACGAGCGATCTGAGCTCGGTCAATCCCGCAATTTCAGAGATTTTTATTTCGCGGGAGTTTTCGCCTTTCGTCCGTGCTTTGCCCGGAGATCAACGTGCCGCGCGACAAAAATTTCTCCGCCGCTTGAAGCAACAGTCTACCCGACAGATCTCCGAGTGAGGCTCGATGTCATCCGGCTCACGCAATTTCTGCCTCACGGTCAGAGCAATGCAGCGAAGATGCTGTCGTAACCGAAGATGAACGCCGCAGCCTTTTCAGCGGCTGTGTTGGAGGCATCGGTCATGGTGTCGAAGTCGGCTGAGCCGGTTTCGCCCTTCACGACATCCGTACCGGTCCCGCTGATGAGTATGTCTTTGTCGCCATCGGCGGGGTTGACCGAGTCGGAGTGGTAGTCACCGCCCCAGAGCAAGTCGTTACCGCTACCGCCGTTGATCGAATCCTTGCCGGTCCCGCCGATCAGCGTGTCGTTGCCGCTGTCGCCGTAGACCGTGTCATCGCCACCTTGGCCGTCGATCGCATCGTTGTCGTTACCACCGCTGAGGCTGTCGTTTCCTTCGCCACCGAGGATCACGTCGTTGCCGGCCTCGCCGCTGATCGTGTCGTTGCCGTTGCCGCCGTCGAGCGAATCGTTTCCGTCACCGCCGAAGATCTTGTCGTTGTTCTCGCCACCGCGGATGAAATCGTTGCCTGCTCCACCGGTCAGCGTGTCGTTGCCGTCGCCGCCCAGGATCGTGTCGTTCCCATTGCCGCCGGTCAGCGAATCGGCACCGCCGAATCCTTCGATGTCCATCGCTCCGGCGAACGTTCCGCCGCTGATCGTGTCATTGCCGGAAGTGCCGGTGAGGCTGGCCCGTTCCATGCTCGACAGGGAGTCGGTGCCTCGGCCGGTACCGGTCATCGAGGTTGCCGTCAGCGAAATCTTCGTGACGTTCGCCTCCAGGATCGTATCGACGCCGCTTCCACCGATGAACTTGTCGTTCCCTGCTCCGCCGGTGAGGACGTCGTCGCCGTTGCCCCCTTCCATCGAATCCACGTTCGAGCCGCCGATGAGCTTGTCCGCACCGTCGCCACCTTGCAGTGTCGTCAGGCCGGTGAAGGCACTGGCGTCCAACGTGTTGTCGCCACCGCCGCCGACCAACTTCGCGGTTTCAATCGAGGTCAGGTTGTCGGTCCCCAAGCTGCTGGTGAGCTGTGTTGGAGTCAGCGTGAAGTCGACGTTACCCGACGCAAACACTTGATCGGTTTCCGTACCACCGAAGAGACCGTTCGTACCACCGTTTCCGGTGAGTGTGTCGTTGCCCGCTTCGCCGAACAGCGAATCGTTTCCAGCTCCGCCCTTGAGCACGTCGTTGCCGGCCCCGCCAGACAACGTCACCGAGCCCAAGAAGTTGCTCGCATCCAGCTTGTTGTTTCCAAAACCGCCAGTCAGCACGGCGAACTCAACGTTGGTGAAGTTGTCCACATCCACGCCGCTGGTCAGCGTCGATGCACTAAGCGTGAAGTCGACGTTCCCCGATTCCACCAACGTATCGTTGCCGCCACCACCGTCGATCGAATCACTCCCTGCGCCGCCGGTAATGCGGTCGTCTTGCGAGCTGCCGGTCAGAGTATCGTTGCCACCTCCACCATTGATGACCGCTGTCCCGCCGAATCCCGCGGCGCTGATGACGTTGGAACCAGCTCCGCCGGTCAGGCTCGCCAGTTGAATGTTGGTGAAGGAATCAACTCCGATGCCGCCCGACGTCGTGCCGGCTCCGACCGAGAAGTTCGTGTCCGAAGTCTCAAACAGGGTATTGAAGCCAGTACCGCCATCCAAGTTGTCGTTGCCCGCGCCACCGCTGAGCGTGTCTTCGTCGCCGCCACCTTGAATCGTGTCGACCCCAGAACTGCCGAGGAGAAAGTCGTTGCCCGCGCCGCCGGAGAACGAAACGCTGCGGCCGACCCGACTAGCATCCATAATATCGCGACCACTTCCCCCCAGTACGGTCACAGCGGGACCGGCGGCATTCTCGATCGAATCGAACCTCACCGAGTTATTGCCGTCTCCGAGATCGATCGTCACTCCGGCGGTGGCCGGGAACGTCACCAGTGGTGACGAACTCGACGAGAAGTTGCTCACCCCATTGGCCGCGCCGCTATCGTCCGCGAAGGTGACGAAGTCGTTTCCGGAGCCGTAGACAAACTTCAAATTCGTCGCGGTGACGGTCGAGCCGAAGTTGATCCCTTCGATTCCCTGCAAGCCGATCGAGCCGAACGCATTCCCCGGATCGACGATGTTCGCCGATGTGGAACTGGAGAAGGTCGTGTTGAGCTGATTAAACGCGGCGTTGGCAAACTTGATCGCGTCGCCGACACCCGCTCCGCCTTCGAAGGTCAGGCCGCCAGTGACACCGACCGGCACCGGATCGCCGCCGGTGTAATCCAGCGTCAGCACGTCCGCCGTTCCCGATCGGCCGGTGACTTGCACCTTCGAGACATTCGCGAAAACGTTCGCCGGCAGGACGTCTGCGTTCGACGAATTCAAGACATGAATCTTGCCGTCGACGGTTCGCTTGAGAGTCAAACCGCCGCTGGCCGGCCAGTTGCCCGCTCCGATCATCAGCACTTCGGTCAGATCGTTCAGTTGGATCGTGAAGGCTTTCGTCGCCACCAGACCGATCGGTCCGGTCGGGTCGTTGTCCACAATCTTCACGACCAAATTGAAGACCGGGTTCTTCTCAAAGTCGATCGCCTTCGCGTTGGCCACCTTGATGGTCCCATCGGGTGCGATCGAGAACGCGTTGTCGGTGTTGCCCGAAAGAATGCTCACGTTGAGCACGCTCAACGGCGAGTCATCGTCAAAATCCACAGCCGCGACTTCCGTCCCAACCGGAAGATTCTCGTCGATCGTGCCGATCAGTCCGCCGCCCGACACCACCGCAGCGTAATCGGGGGCACCTAACAAACCATTGATGACCGGCGCATCGTTGACCCGGCTCACGTGAATCTTGAAGGTCTGAGAAAACGATTGAGCCGCGCCACCTGCCGTACCGTCGTCGGTCACAGTCACCGTGATGAAGGCGTCACCGTACTTATTTGGCAGCGGCGTGAACTGCAAAGTTCCAGCCGGGTTCGCCGAGGTGTAGATCACCGAGAGATTCCCATCCGGAATCAGGAACTGGTTGTCGCTGGTCGCGGAGACCGACAACGTCTGTGTTTCGCCTGGCCCGGCGGTGATGCCCGACAGACTGACCGGAGTCATCCCCGTATCTTCATTGACGGTGACGTCGTTGATCGCATTCAGCGTCGGCTTGTCGTTCACCGGCGTGATGCTGACCGCCACGACCTGCGAGTAGGTTTGATTGTCGCCGGAGGTCGATAGGTTGTTGTCCGTGCCGCCGTCTTCGACCGTGATCGTGACTTTGACCGGAGAACCGAGCGCCGTGAAAGCATCCGGCATCGGAGCAACGACGACCGAGCCCGTTGAATTCGGACTCGTGTAGTTCACCGACGAGATCGCGACCTTTGACAGATCGGCGCTGACGGCCGTGATTCGCAGCGGCTGATTCGCTTCGTCGAGCAACGCGCCCACCTTCGCGAAGATGTTGCTGAGGCTGATCGTGCCGTTCGCTCCGTCCTCGGTCAGAGTCAACGTAAGGGGAGCGGTGAGTGTCGGGATGTCGTTAACCGGAGTCACGGTGATGGTGAAAGAGGTCGTGACGATGGCTTCGTCTCCGGTTCCTGGCATGTGATCGGGACCGTTGTCCGTCGCGGTCAGCGTGATGACCGTCGTCCCATTGGCATCCAGATTGAGGGTGTAGGACAGCGTGGAGGTTCCCAACGTTGGGGTTCCAAATGGCAAGCTGGTGTTCGACAGCGAAAGGGTCGCATTCGAGATCAACGCTTGATTGCTCGACGTCACCGTCAGCGTGCCACCTTCCGTGCCAGCATCGCCGTCACCGAGACCCGTGATCAAAATCGTGGGTGGGCTGACCGTATCTTCGGCGACGGGAGCCGGATTCGAGAGGCTGGTGATCGTCGGCGGATTGATGACGTAAACGAAGAACGTGCGACTGACCGGCGCGTTGACGCCGTCGCTGACTTGCACCTGAATTTGGGCCGTACCACTGACGTTTGCCGTTGGAGTGAACGTCACCGAATCGGTCGATGTCGTGCCGGGCAACGTGGGAGACGTGACCGCCAAGCCAGTGATGATTCCACTCGGATCGCTCAAAACGGAAGCGGTGACGGAGACGTTGGCAATCTCGTACGGTCCCGCGCTGATGCCGCTGAGGTTGACCGTTTGCAGCGTCGGCGATCCGCTCTTCGCGGTGATCTTGTTCGCAATCGCCGCCAGCGTCGGCGGGTCGTTGTTCCCTTGAGCGATCTGCACATTGACGGTCGTCGACGTGGAGTTGTCGTTGGCGTTGCCGAAGATGCCGTCGGAGCCGGCATCCGTGACCGTGATCGTCACCGTGAAATTGCCTGCAGCGTTGGGTTGCGGATGAATCAGAACCGCCCCGTTTGGACTGGGCGAGCTGTAGAAGACATCCGCGTTGTTGTCGATGAAGATCGCATTCGGATCGCTGCTGACCGCCGTCACCTTCAACACCTGAGATTCGGTTCCTCCCGCAGTGATGCCGAACAATGAAATCCACGGCGTCGTGCCACCGTCTTCGACCAGCATGATCGGATTTGGCAGCGGCGCGTTGACCGTTGGCGGCAGATTGACATCGACAACGGTCAGGGTGAACGTCTTGGTGACGAATGACGTGAGTCCGTCGGCGACTTTCACCGTGATGTTCGCGGTTCCCAATTGGTTCGGCGTGGGGGTAAAGATCAGCACGGCCGATTGCAGCGCGGTCGAAGGAGACACACCGCTTTGCGTGAAGTTCACGATGGGATTCGGGATCAACGCCAGATTGTCGCTGGTGGCCGTGACCGTCAACGCCTGTGTGTTGAGGTCGCCGTCCGAGATGCCGGTGACCGTCACCGAGTTCACCAGATAGCCGCTCTTGTTGATCGAGGCTGCCGGTGGTTGAGCCAGCGTCGGCAGGTCAGCGACATTCGTGACGTTGATATTGATGTCTCGGAAGAACGTGGCATTGTCCCCGGTGTTCGACAGCACGCCGTCGAAGCCAGCGTCTTCCACAGTGACTCGAATCTTTGCGGTGCCGAACAATCCGGCTGCCGGAGTGAATCTCAGCACGCCCGTCGAGTTCGGCGACGTGTAATCGAGTGCAACATTCGTGATCAGCCCAGCGATCGATTCCGATCCCGCGACCACCGCCGCTGTGACCTTCAAAATCTGCGATTCACCGCCACCGGCCGTGATCCCGGTGAGGTTGACGGACTTCTCACCCGACTCTTCGAGAACCGGGACCGGGTTGACGGCATCAACGGTCGGCGCATCGTTCACCGCGTTCACGTTCACCACGATCTTTTTGACCGTGACTCCGTTATCGGTCAGCGTATCGAGGTTTCCGTCTTGTCCGGCATCCGTGATCGTGACCGTCAATGTCGCGGTGCCAAATTTGTACGCGGTCGGTTGGAAGGTGATCGTCCCGGTTGTGTCCCCATCGTTGTAATGCGCCGTCGGCTGGATGAGTCCCGTGTTGTCGGAAGTCACTTTGACGGACACCTTCTGCGATTCGAACGGACCTGGGCCGATCCCCGCGAGATTGATCGTCTGCAACGGAGCACCTTCAGAGATTGCCGGCAAAGTGATCGACGGCAGAGCGACGACGTTCACTCCATTGATGGTGGTGATCGTCGGCGGATCATTGACCGGGTTCACCGTGACGTTAAAGGTCCGCGACGTCGAAACATTGTCCGCGATCGTGTTCGGTGCCGTCACCAAAGCTCCCGCCGTATGAGCTTGCAACGGTGTCGAGTTCACAGCGCGCGTGACTGTGAATGTGGAGCCAGCGATCGAGTTGACGATCATCTCCTCATTGTCGATGAAGATGTGGAACCCCGGAGTGGATGGAAATCGCGTTGGATTCGTGACCTTCACGGTCGTATCCAACAACGACGCCGTCGGCGAATTCGCGAGCGAATCGAAGCCCAGCCGACCATCCGTGCCACCATCCGTCACCGTCACGGTGATGGATGCCGAGCCAAAGCGATTCGCTCCCGGCACAAACGTCAGCGTCCCCGTCGTCGGAGGAGCTCCACCGGTTGACGGTTGTAGGTTCGACGGATTGTAGTTCAGCGTGAGGTTTGAACTCAGATTAGTGTCGGTCGTCGAGACTATCACACTCAGATCTTGCGTGTTTGAGTCGTTGTCCGAGATGCCGCCGAGATTGATGGGCTGCAACGGAGAATCTTCGTTGATCGTCGTGTTAGCGATCGAGTTGATCGTCGGCGCTTGGCCGATTGGGACGACCGTCACGTTCAATGTTCTGGAAAACTGGTCGCTGAAGTCCGCTTCCAGAGTGTTGAGATTATTGTCCGAGCCTCCATCAAACACCGTGACCGTGATGCCGGCGCTCCCGGACAGGTTGGATGTGGGTGTAAACCGAATAGAACCCGCCGGATCGCCATCGTTGTAGACGACCGTGATCGTCCCTGTCAGAGTGGGGTTCGTGGACGTGGCCGCGATTCGCAGATGCTGCCGCGCTCCCGCCCCTTCGCCGTCGGTGATGCCGCTCAGCGAGATGATCTGCTCACCGGAACCCTGGGGAATCGTCAGGTTGCCAGGCGAAAGCGGATTGGGCTTGATGACGTCCAAAGTCGGCTTGTCGTTGACCGGGGTCACTTGCACGGCGATATCGCGCGTGATGGCCAAGTTGTCGAGCGCGTAGGGATGCACAACCGGGTCGAGAACCTGGTGCGCCGTCGCTGCGGTACCGTCGATGCCCCGAACGACATTCAAATTGTTGCCCGTGATCGCGGTGACGCGCAGCAGCTCGGTGCCAATCTGAATCTTGAACGGCTCGACGACTCGATCATTCGCAGCATGAGCCGCCACGGCCGACCCGTCCTCGGCACGGATGACCGTGAATGTCTTGCTCGGACCAACTCCCGTGATGTTCGTCACCGTCATCACTTCGTTGCCGATTTGGATTTTGAAATACGTCGTCGGATCGAGCGGATTGAAGGGCGCTCGGAAGGGATTGAACGTCGATGGGAACGTCGTGGCATCGACCAAAGTAACGGTCGTGTCGGTCAATAAAACGGGCGCAGCCAGCTTGTCCGTTGGGATGGCGGGATAGCTGGCGGCATTGATCACCGAAATGAGTGTCGCGGTCGTAGTCGAGTCGGCCGTGAGTTGTCCCGCAAAGCCCAATTGGCGATCAGGTCCGGCGTCCACAAGCGTCAGCCGGAACGTGTCGTTTCCAGAAAGCTGCGGCGTCGGCGTGAAGTTCAATGTGCCGGTCGTGGCCGCCGAGACATACGCCACGTTGAGATTGGCCGGAGTGAACAATCCCGTGTTGGTGTTCGACACCGACAATTGCAGCGCTTGATTCTCAGCTCCGCCCGCGGTGATTCCCGTCAGGCCCAGCGGTTGCAACATCGGCGTCGCAAGGGCATCTTCCAGAATGGTCACTGTCGCCGGAGTCGGTCCCAGCGTGGGCAGCTCGGAGACGTCAAATCGGAAGGAGATTTGGCGTTTGCCGTTGTCGCCCGTCGAGTTCAGGATTCCGTCCACACCGGCATCTTCCACCGTCACGGTGACGATGGCTGACCCCGTTTGTCCGGTGGTCGGCACCAAGTTCATCTGCGCCGTGACGGCTCCGTTGGAATAGACGACCGACGGGTTCGGCAAGAGAGCGGTATTGCTGCTGACTGCGGTGACTCGTAAGTCTTGTGTCTCGCGACCGCCGGCCGAAATCCCCTTGATGGTGAGAGGGATCGGGCTGGAGTTCTTTGGCCGCGAGAGATCCGGCATTGGAGTGATCGTCGGTAGATCGTTCGTCGGCAGCACGCGGACATGAAACGTTTTCGTGATGAACTTGTTGTCGTTCGTCGTGCTCAAGTTCTGATCGAAACCGGAATCGGAAATCGTGAGCGTGATATTGGCATCACCAAACGCATCGGTGTTGTTTGTGATCAACAACTGCGCGATCTGCGCGGGCGAGGAGTAGACCACCGTCGGATTCGGAACGACGTCCGGATTGTCGCTGGTCGCCATGACGCTCAACTGCTGAGTCTCGCCGTCAAATCGGCGAGGCAAATTGGTGATGGACGCCGTGGCCAGAGCATCGCTGAGTCCAAACAGCGGCAGCGGGCTGTCGTTGACGGTCAAACCCGGCATGACGAGGCCGGCATACTTCCCAACGAATTCGACGGTCACCGGCAGTCCAGGCAATGAACCGCCGCTGGTCTTCGCGTCGGCGAGCGTCATCGATGGCAAATCGGACAACGCATCGTAAATGCTCAACGCCCCGGAAATGGTTTCCGTCACGGTCGCCGCAGGCTTGAGCCCGGCAACGGTGGCCGCATTCACATTGACGATGGACTGATTCCCGTCCTCGATCGTGGTGATGTTGATGACGACAGCGGCGAGCGGACCGTTTTTCGCACCAACGACGAGCGGAGCAATGTTCACGTCCGCGGGAGTCGTGAACTGGATGATCCACGACGTGAACGATACCGCCGTCACGTTGACGGTGGGACCATTCGTCACGGCTTCCAACGCCGTCTTGATATTGTCCCCCGTGTTGATTCCGGTGGGATCAGCGGCATCAAAAACGATCGGATTCGTCGTGCGGTTGGTTCCACCTTGATCGCGGTAGACGAGGGTGAAATTACCTCCCGTCGGGAATCCAAACATCGTAATCTGTTGCCGTTCGTTGTTTTGCAGGCCCGTGCTGGGTGGATTTGGAAAGCTGATGGCCGTGATGGGATTCACGTTCGTGTTGGCGTATTGCCCGAGGAATTCCACAATGAAGGGCGTTCCGGGAAGCGGGCCGCCGGTCACCTTCACGTCGCCGGGATTGACGTTGTTCAGAGCTTCCAAAGCTAACTGGACTTGAGCCGCATCCGCAGCGATGTCAATTGGAGCCGTGGTGGCACCATTAAACGTCAATGTGTACTGGCCGCTGCCGGTGAAATTCTGCCCGCTCATTCCCAATTGCTGCTTTTCGTTTCCGGTGACGCCGCTGATATCTGCCGTCAAGTTGTCGAGGTTCAGCTTTCCGAGTTGGTTGACGAATTGAATCGTCACGTTCGTATTCGCGCTGATCGGGCCACCCGTGACTTGGACATTCCCCTGGCCAACGATCGGCAGTCCCTCAAGTTTGCTCTGAACCTCGGACGCGGTGGCGTTGTAGGCGATTTGCCCCGTGGTATAGATGCGTGAAACCTGCTCCCCGTCCGCGTGGGCGGTAATGGCCGTGGCATGAATCCCGCGCAGCACCAGCAACTGGTTGCCGGAAACGAACGTAACGCGCATATCTTCGTTGTTGATGCGGACATCAAAGAATGGCACTGCTGTCGTCAGAGTCGGAAACAACGCGGAATCCACGACCGTCAAGGTGTCATCGATCACGGTCGCTTTCGGAAATTGTCCTACGGTAATCCCGTCGCCGTGAGCGACTGCCGTGGTTCCATTCACGCCACGGAGAACCGTCAGCGTGTTCCCAGCCACCTTGGTGACCCGCATCTGTTCCTGATTGACCAGAATCGTGAAGGGATTCACGACGGAATCGTTCGCCACGTGCGTGGTCGCAGTTGTGAAATCCTGAGCGCGGACCACCGTGAATTGATTGTTGACGGTGTCCACATTCGTCACGACCATCACTTCGGTGCCGATTTGAATCTTGAACGGCGTCGTGAGTGCGGGTGGCGTGAAGGGAGTGACGTCGTTCAGTGTGATGAGTGTGTCTGTGAGAGTGACGTCGGCCTTCAAACTATCGGCGGCAATCGTCGGGAACAGTCCGCCGTTTTGCACCTTGACCGTCAAATCCACGTCACTGATGTCAGCGGTTGTTGGGCTCGAGGCCGGGACACCCACACCGGCGGGAGGCTGGTTGAGCTGCGTCACGCGCTGCTCGATCACCGTGGCATAGTCGGCATGCGCGGCAGGCAGCGTTCCGTGATAGCCGCGTGTCACTGTCAGCGTTTTGCGATTGGGATTGCCGGACACGGGAGTGTCGGCCACCGCCGTGACACGCATCTCTTCGGCGAAATCGCCCCCCACATTGATGGGAACAGCCAGCGAACCGTTGTGGACCACGGCTGCGGTCCCATTCACTCCGCGAGTGACCGTCAGCGTGTTGCCAAGCACAGCGGTCACGTCCATTTGCTCTTGTTCAACACGGATTGAGAACGGAGTCGCGGGAAGACTCGTTGGATTCGTCAGGGTGAAGCTCGTCGCAATCGCGCTCAGGGACGACGTGAGCGTTCCAACGATGCTTGAGCCAACCGAAATGACGAACGGCACCGTCGAACGAAAGCCATTCAAGTCATCGACACTGAAGATGCTAGTGGCACCAGGCAACGCTGTTCCGATCGCGCTATCGAGGCTTGTTTCCTCACCCTTATCGTCCGCGAGCGTCATCGTGAACGTGCCGCCGCTGCCCGATGTTTTCATCGTCAGCGTTTCATCGCGACTGACCGTCGCCGGCGCGTCACGAGGGATCAGGTCCGTTGTGAAGGACTGCGATCCGTTGTCGAACGTCAGCGTGAAAAAGCCCGTATTCACTGGCTGAGCGGGCAACGACAAAGACGCAATACCGATTTGCTGTTGTTCGTTGCCGATCGCCGAGGTACCACCGCCCGGCGTGATCCCGGTCAGATTCACGACGGTATTCCCTTGGAGGTCGATGATCGTTTTCAAGTCGGCATCGAGCACCGCCGGTCCCGGAGGAGTGTCTTCCAGGCGCACGACATCGTCGATCAGGGTGACTCTGGCTCCGGAAAAATGTGACGTGGCCGAGGTGCCATCGACACCGCGCGTCACAGAAAACGTCGTCCCCGCGACATTTGTCACCCGCATCCGTTCGGTCCCCACTTCGATCGTGAAGTTTGGGGATGCGGTTGGAGGAAATTGAGTCGCATCGGCGACACTGATCGTCAGGTCCGCCGACTGAACGAGGGCCGACGTCGTCGTGATCGCCGTGTGAATGTCGTCGATCGTCGGATCATTGTTGACGGGCACAATCGTCAAACGAAATGTCTGCGAACGAACAATGTTGTCGAGCGTGGCGTCGTAGTTCGTGATGCTCACTTTGCCGGTTGTCGCGTCGTAGCTCTTGCCGACAATGTTGTCGACGCCCGCATCTTCGATGGTTACGGTAATCGTGGCCTCGTTGTCCCCCTGATTGACGATGGAAACGGGAGCCCCTTTGGCCGGATGAATCAACAGCCTTCCGATTTGATCCATCGGCCCTGCGTTGTATTGGACCAAAGGAATGCCGGTCAGGAACGGCTGCGTCGTGCTGGCATAGATGATTCGATTTTGGCCGCCGCTAGCCGGATCATCCGCGCCGCCTCCCGCCGTGATTCCGTTTAAGGGAATCGAAAGCAGCGGCGTGTCCTCGGGAATGGAAATGTTTTGGAGGGGATTGATACTCGGCACATCGTTGAGCCAGACGGGGATATCCAGCGTCGTTGGCGGAGCAAAACCGAAACTCGGAGCCGACACATGCACGGTCGTGGCTCCGAAGAGCGCCGAACCGGCCGAGAATCGAATGTAGGCAAACGGACTATTGGTCAGAAACCCGTTCTCATAAGAGATGTCCAAGCCGGGGCTATTCGTGACATCATGGCTCTGGACGATGTTGACGTCGTTGGATGACGCAGTGATGGTTGAAAAATTATTGCCAAATCCCAACCCCAAACGAATCTGAGTCGGATCAAGTACGTTGGGCTTATCCTGCGCCAAGAAGGAAAAGTTCGGCTCACCGACAACGGATGAAAAATGGGAGATTTGGACGGGCTGAATCGGAGTCCCCAAGGGCGACGGAAACTGAAAGTTCGTCGCGAGCAAGGCGCGAGTCTCAAGAGTCTCGCTCGACTGCGGCCGCGTCGGACGGCGGTGCTTTCGGAGACGGCCTCCGGTTCCACGCGGGGACAAGCAAACGACCTCTTTGAACGACTCAAGCCATGAAGACAAAAACATCGAAGGACTCCCTGACATTGCGAGAAGCGCAGCCAAACACGTTCAAGAAATGAAATTTCGAACGACGCTGCGACTCCATCATTTTGGCCCGCGTGGACACAGCATGTCCCACGCTTGTCCAAAATACCCGGCCCTTGAGGGGTGGGAAAGGCGGCTCCGACAAATTTCTAAGCCTTGCTCCGACCACACGCCTCGACACAGCGGGAACACCGATCCCGCCACGTTGAAAGGTTTTGTCAGTCCCACCTGTCGCAGCACTTGGTGAAGATCAGTTGCTTCGATTTCGATGACTCGAACCAAAACAGGCTCAAGTCCCAGTTTCCCGGATCGGGATGCCGGAAGCGGGGCATACTTCGGTTTCTGAAACGGCTGACGTTGATCGAAGGATCGCTCGTTGCCGCTCCTCTGACGCACCTGTAGATTGCCGGACATGTCGCGCCGATCGATTCAACTGCTGCAACTGCCGATTCCGCAACCGGGCCTGGTGCCGGCCAAAGGAAACGTTCCGCTCGCAGCCGGCTACCTGAAGATGTACGCGCGACGGCGCGGATTGGAGCAGTTCTACGACATCGACCTCTTCCCGCCTCGGTTATCAAACACACTCAGCGACTGCGGATTGGTCGAAGAAATCCTGGCACGCGATCCGTGGATGGTCGGCTTCACCTGCTATCTGTGGAACATCGACCGCACTCTCTGGATCGCCTCGCGGTTGAAGGAGCGTCGTCCCGACCTGCGGATCATCATCGGTGGGCCAGAGATCACCGCCGACAATGCCTGGGTCTTGAAACATCCGGCGGTCGACTTCGCCGCCATCGGCGAGGGAGAGCAAACCTTCTCCGAACTGCTGATCGAACTCCGAGAGAACGACTTGCCGCGACAACCGATCGCCGGTTTGTTTGTCTCACCAAATGTCAGCGGCTCGCGCCACGAGCGAATCAACACAGACCTTCTCGTCTTGGAACCGACATCCGGCTTCAGCACCGACGGATTGCTTTTGCCCACGTTCCGACAACCGTTGGCAAGTCTCGATGAGATCAGTTCGCCATATCTCGAAGGCATCCTCGACGCGGCCGACGAAGAGATGCTGCTGCTCGAAACGATTCGCGGCTGCATCTTCAAGTGCAAGTTCTGCTACTACCCCAAAAGCTACGACGATCTGTACTTCGTCTCGCGCGAGAAGATCATCGCCAACTTGCAGTACGCGCGCGAACGTGGAGTCAAAGAAGTCGTGTTGCTCGACCCGACGCTCAATCAAGCTCGCAATTTTGCGGATTTCGTGCGACTGCTCGCCGATCAGAATCCCGATCAGCAATGGCGATACTTCGGCGAACTACGAGCCGAAGGACTCACACGCGACATCGCGAATTTACTCCGCGAGGCCAACTTCACCGAAGTGGAAATCGGCCTGCAATCCATCGACCCGCTGGCGATGGAATTGATGGACCGCAAGAACAACATGAAAGCGTTCGAGCGCGGCGTGACCGCGCTGCTCGACGTCGGCATCGACGTGAAGGTCGATCTCATCATCGGCCTCCCCGGTGACACGCCCGACTCCGTTCGCCGAGGCATGCACTTTCTCCGCGACACCGGCCTGTACTCCAGCGTGCAGGTCTTCAATCTCGCGATCCTTCCCGGCACCGCCTTCCGCCAGGAAGCCCAGATGCACGGCCTGCAATTCCAATCGCGCCCGCCGTACTACGTCCTCAAGACGCCAACCATCGACCTCGCGACGATGTACGAGTTGATGGAAGAGGCCGAAGAAATCTTCGACACCGAATTCGACGCGCTGCCGTCACCCGTGGAAGAGGGACGACCAGCCGATGGCCGATGGCCGACGGCCGTTGGCCGTGATCCTTTTGTTCTCGAACATTCCGTGGACCTTGACTCTCCCGCGAACAATCCGCTCCCACCGCCCGCTCAACGTGGGGGAGCTTTTGAGCTGCGATTGCGCTCGTCCGATTTCCGAAAGCATCGCGACGAAGCGTGCCGGCTCATCCGGCAGTTGCTCGACGACAACCCGCACTCGACGCTGCGAATTGTGCTCGAACCAACCGGCGATCCGAGCGTCTTGACGATGTCGTTCCTGCAAGCGATCCGCACCGCTTGCTTGAAAGAGCCGTCGTACCTCGACCGCTTTTACTCGATGCAGCTCGGCCGGCCGAAGGGAGCGAAGCACATCGTCATCCGCCTGCCGTGGTCCGCGCGCGAGTCCGCCGGTCTCGACTGGATCGACGACGTCGGCCAGTTCGCTTCGATCGTCTGGACCGGCGAAGACATCCCGGCCGAAGCGGACATGGCCGAAGAACTCGAAGCCCACGAGTTCGTGCTGGCGTAGCGATGACTCGCCGAGTCGGCAGTTGTCTTTGTCGGATTCATCCGCGCCCAATGTCATGGGATCGTATTATCCGCATTCCGAAAATTAGCCGCGCGGCTAATTTCTGCGATCCGTACTACTTGGGAAGTAATTCCGGCTCTGGTGGAACTCCCACCGAAGCGCTGTCGGAGTCATCAACTCTCCGCTTGAGGCGTGTTTCCTCAGCGATATCGACCTTGGACTTGATGGTGAACGGCGATCTGATCGTGGCCGATTTCCAGAGCCGGTCGAGCAGCGCATCAACCTGGGCTTGTTCATCCGCCTTGGTGAGCTCCTGTCGGATTTGATCGCGGACCTCAGCAAACGGAATCTGGCGCGTTTCGCATTGACGCTCCAGTACTCGGACGACCTGGTACTTAAAGCGCGAAGCGATGAGCTCACTTGGCTCACTGACGGGCAATTTGAAAAGCAACTCGTCAATCGCGTCATCTGCCAAGCTCCCTTGGCTGGTCCAATCGACAATCCCTTTGTCCTCAGCATCCCGCGCGTCGGAGAATTCAACGGCGAGTTCACCGAAGTCGCGTCCGTCTTTGAGTCCGAGAACGACCGCCTCAAGCTTCCTCTCCGCGGTCTCCTTACCCGCGCGAGAAATCAGAATTCGTTGCCACTTCACGCGCGGCTTGATCTCGTAATCCTGTCTGTGTTGCTCGTAGTACACCCAGAGTTCTTCACGCCGGAACGTTTTTGCTTTGACGTGCTTTGAAATGTACTGCTGAGCGAGAATCTTGTTCCTCGCTTGGTATTCAATCATTGTCAACGACGTCTTGCGCTCTTCCAGTACGGATTTCAGTTCGTCCGTGCTGGTGACATTCAGGCCGCTCTTCAACTCTTCCAGTTGTTCATCTCGCAGTTTCTTGCAATGTCTTTCGAGCTGCTTTTTCTGGTCTTTCGTCAGCGTTTTCAACATTGCTTCCACGAGCAGTTTGCGTTCGATGTGAGCGTGCAGATCACGTTCAATGAGTTGATTGCACTGCTGCTGATAGGTTTCTGGCGAATCACTTTTCGAAAGCGATACGGCATATCGTTCCAGGATTTCCGCTTTGATGATCGGCGCGCCATCGACCCACGCGACGACGTTCGTCCAATCAATATCTGAAGTCAGCGGCGGCTCTGCAGCTTTCATGGCCGCCAAAACAGTCTCACTGGACGCGGCTTCGATTTGAACGACTTCACACAGATCGGTCAGGGCCAGCCTCCATTCTTTCTGGAAGAGTCTGGCTCGCGCGCGGAGGAGATACGGCAGTTCGTCATCGGGTCTGAGGCGAATCGCCTGGTCGTAATCGGCAACGGCTCTGTCAAACTGACGCATGGCGAACAACGTGTCTCCACGATGGATGTACGCCGAAACGTTGCGTTGTTTCAGTCGAATGGCTTCGTCGAAGTCTCGAATCGCCACGCCAAAATCGCGTTTCTGTCGCCAAGCATTTCCACGGCCGCGATAGGCCGCCGCGTTATTCGGATCAAGGCGGATGGCCTCGTTGTAATTCGTGATGGCCTGATCGAAAGCACGTTTCGCCGACCATGCCTCCGCACGGTCCACATAACTGCGAGCATCATTGGGTTCCAGCCGAATCACCTCGTCGAAGTCAGCCAACGCTTTGTCCAACTCGCCTTTCTCCGACCATACCTTTGCTCGGATGAGATAAGCAGTCGCAAACTTTGGATCGAGCCGAATGGCCTCGGTGACGTCTGCTAAAGCACTGTCCCAGAGGCGTAGGCCAAACCAGACAGCTCCTCGTCCGGAATGGGCCGATGCCTTCTGTGGACTGAGACGGACGGCTGCGTCGAGATCGACGAGGGCCTTGTCCAATTCGCCAATCTCCGCCCACGCACCGCCGCGATTGATGTAGGCGGCGACATTGTTCGGCTCGATCCGTATTGCGTCGGTAAGGTCAGCGATCGCCACGTCAAATTTTCCGAGCCGATCCCAGGCGATCGCGCGATCGAAAAATGTCTTCGCGCGATTAGGATCGAGATGGATGGCCTCGTCAAAATCTGCAATTGCCTTGTCGAATTGATTTCGATCTAACCAAATTCGCCCACGCTTGGCGTACGGCTTGGCATTCTTCGGATCAAGGCGGATCGCTTCGCTGTAATCGGCGAGAGCCTGATCCGACGCTCCCTTTTCAGACCATATTTCAGCACGGTTGTAGAAGGCCGATGCATCACTCGGATCACGACGGATAACCTCATTGAGATCGTTAAAGGCATTGTCTGGCTCTCCCTTGAGAAGCCAAGCCATCGCGCGATTGTTGTAAGCATTGGCAGAATTGGGATCGAGCCGAATGGATTCGTTGAAGTCCTCAATCGCTTTGTCCAACTCTCCTTTCTTCACCCATGTCGCCCCACGATTGTCGTATGCCGGAGCGAATTTCGGATCGAGGCGGATTGCTTCATTCGCGTCACTGAGAGCCTTGTCGAATTCGTCTTGAGACCACCAAATTCCCGCCCGTAGCAAGTAGGCGGAAGTACGCTGCGGCTTGAGACGAATCGCTTCGTTGACGTCGGCCAAGGCTTTGCTCGGATCCCCTTTATCCCACCAGGCTCGCGAGCGATAGAAGTAAGCCTCGGCATCCTTCTGATCGAGCTGGATCGCTGCGTTGTAGTCGGCAATGGCCTTGTCGAACTCACCTTTTGCGGACCACGCAAAGCCCCGCCAGAGATACAACTCCGACGACTTCGGATCGAGGCGAATCGCTTGATCGAAGTCAGCAATGGCTTTGTCGTACTCGTCTTTCTTTGACCACAGATAGCCACGGCTTTCATAGGTCCGCGTGTCCTTGGGATTCAGTTGCAAAGCCTTTTCGAAGTCCTTGATGGCGGGATCAAATTCCCGTTGAAAATACCAATAGGTTCCGCGAGCGCCGTACGCAGCGGCATAATTCGGATCGAGACGGATCGCTTCGTTGAAGTCGGCAATCGCCCGCGCGTATTCCCGCATCGCGGCCAGCACCGCACCACGTTTCAAATAAAACCGGGAATTCTGGGGATCGAGCCGCAAGGCCTCATCGCAATCGAGTAGGGCCTTTTGATATTCATCCTTCGCGAAAAAGCAACACGCACGGCCGATGTAAGCTGCTCCGTCTTTCGGGTCGAGTCGCATCGCTTCTTCGAAATCTTTGATGGCCGTTTCGTGCTGCTTTTTGGAAAACCAAACCGAACCGCGGTCTTTGTGCGCACGCGAAGTCGGAGCCAATCGGATGGCTTGATTGGTATCTTCCAACGCTTTGTCGAATTCACGGCGTTCGTGCCAAGCGATACCACGACTCAAGTAGTCTGAGGCGTTATTCGGTTGGGCAGCAATTTGCTCGGTGAAGTAGTCGGTGGCTTCCTGCGCCGTGCAGACGTCGGTGCGCTTGATCCAGCCTTCGATCTTTTTCGCATCCACCCAAATTCGAAGGCGATCACCCTGCACCTCACGCACACGGGCAAATGTGTCGATGTCGACGGCCGTGGCGATCAATTTGTCATCCGCAAAAATCGGAGCGTCGCTGGATTTGGGAAAGACCAACTCGCCGAGCAGCGACGGCTCGTCTCCTCGTGCGGCCGAAAGCCAACTTCCGATCACACCTGCCACGACCAACAGCGACCATCCGCGCGCCAACATGGAACTTCCTCCTGAGTTCGAGTGGGCCGCCAAATCACTGTTGCGGGGTCAGTCATCTTGGTTGCGGGGCGGCGCGGCGTTCGAGGCATCCTGCGAGCAACGCAGCCTCGACTCATCCGAAGCGGAGAGTAGTTGCTGGCCCCGACCGCTCCTATGGGAATTTGTCGGCGGATCAGTGAAATCGCCGCGAACCATTCATCGCGAGCCACTCCCTGAAGGTCGTGATCGGCTACCACACATGCCCGCGCACTCGGCCGGACAGAAACACGTCTCCGTCGAGCGTCTCGACTCGGAGACCATCCAACAGGCGCGCTTTCGACAATGGCTCGCAGCCCACACCGGCGACCGGGCCGGGGGCCGTTTGGCCGCCGATCAGCTTCGAGCCGATGAAGACGTGGACTTCGTCGATCAGGTCGAGATCAGAGAATGCTCCCAAGATCGCAGCGCCTCCTTCGATCAGGACGTTCGTCACACCTCGGCGTCCCAGTTCAGCGAGCACGGCACGCGGCTCAGCCGGGCGAATCTTCTTGAGTTCTTTCGCGGTCGTCGGCTGAGCTGCTGAGTCAGAATCATCGCCGAGCACACAGACTTCGGCACCGGCCGCTCGCAAACGATTCACGTTGTCGAGCGGTGCATCCGGGCCGGTGATGATCAGCAGCGGAGCTTCGCCAATCGTTCGCACCAATTGCGAGTCTGCTCGCAGCGACGCGATCGAATCGAGCACCACGCGCGTCGCGGCTCGCGGCCCCGGCGGCCGAGCGGTCAGCAGCGGATCGTCACGTCGCGCGGTCTCGGCTCCGACGAGGATCGCGTCTATCCGGCCGCGAAGTTGGTGCGTCACCGCGCGCGAGGCTTCGTTGCTGATCCACTTCGAGTCCCCTGAACCAGTCGCGATCTTGCCGTCCCAGCTCATCGCCCACTTCGCAATCACCCACGGCAATCCCGTTGTCAGTCGTTTGGCGAACGGAGCGGTCAGCCGCTTCGCGTCCGCTTCGAGCACTCCGACTTCGACCTCGACCCCGGCCGCACGCAGTTCGGCGATGCCGCCTCCGGCCACTTGTGGATTCGGATCAGTTCGTCCGATGACGACCTTGCGAATGCCGGCCGCGAGGATCGCTTGAGTACACGGCGGCGTCTTGCCGAAGTGACAGCACGGCTCCAGCGAGACAAACAGCGTCGCATCTTTCAGCCGCTTCTTGCGGCGACGTCGCACCGCATCGCTGATCGCTTCGATCTCCGCGTGCGGCCCGCCGAATTGCTGATGATAGCCCTCGCCGAGCCGCTTCAATTCGTCATCGACGAGCACTGCTCCGACCATCGGATTCGGCTCAACGAACCCCTGCCCGCGAGCTGCCAACTCGAAAGCACGTCGCATCACGGCGGTGGGATCGGAGAATCGCATGTGAATGACAAGTGGCGAGTTGTTAGCGACGAGTGAGTGGCTTCATGTCTTGCTCGCCACTCTCCACGAACAACTCGACACTCCTACTGTCCTGGCAACCACAGCTTGCTTTCGCCCGCCGGCTTCTCGGTCGCAGCGTCGGGAGTCCACACGCCGCCGTCGGTGATCGCGCCACCGACTGCTTCCAGCGTTCCGGCTTCGGACATCCACGGTGCGGGAATCTTGTAATGGTTGACGATGCCGGTGACGTATCCTCGCAGTTCGGGAACCTTCGCACCGTAATGCTCCCACATCCGACGGAGCAGATTGCTGCAGGCCGCATCGTGCGGGTCATCCAATCGGTATCGTAGTTCGCGCATGTCGCAATCGAGTTCGTGCTCGAACTGCTCGGTGGGTGAAACGGGTCGCGAGCGTTCCTTGTCCAGCCAGCGGACCGCCTCGGATGTTTCCATCAGCAACGCGCCGATGTCGCCGAGGAATCGGTAGACCCGCGACATGTCGAGCTGATCGTGACAGCCTGTCCGCTCGACGATCGTCAGCAGCAGCGGACGCAGGCTGCCCTTGTGTTGGATCAACGCCGCTCGCTTGAACGCCGCGACGAGTTGCTGATCGTGCAGCGCGTCGAACGGCACGCGAGCAAATTGCAGCACCGACAACGTGCCGACGTTCGTGTGCTCGCTGACTTCGAGTGTCACCGGTGCCGGGAATTGGTACTTCGCGCGCTCGGCCGGAACGTCGAACGGCAATCCGAAGCGGTCGGCGTACATGTCGATCTGTTGCAGCCACGCGGCCAGCGGCACGCGCACCGATTCGTCACCGATCGCTTGCTTCGGAGTCTTGCCGCCGAGTGCCGCGATCGACATCTCCGGCCAATCGCTCGTCAAGAACTTGGACCAGTTGTCGCGATTGATGCGGCGGATGATCCCCAGCGGCGTCGCGGCCTCGAAGTGTCGCTTGTATTGGAGAGGCAAGAACTCTTTCTCAAACACAGAGTTCGTCGAGATTGATTCGTTGGACCCCGGAGCGGTCAGCTTTTCGATTTCCTCGCCGCTGGCCGCTTCGACTTTGGCGAGTGCGTCGGTGAAGGTCTCGCCTTCAATGCCGATCACCGCGAGGGCGGAAGTCGATGGGCCTTGGTCAGCGCCTGCGAAGACGACAATCTCGGCCGCAACTCGCGGCACGCTGTCGAGCGTGTAGCTGGCCGAGTCGCTCGCGATGACCGGGCTCTTGTCGAGCACTCGATACGACGCCGTCGGCTGTCGCGGATCGGGAGCTTGTCCTTCCGGCTGCGGCACACGCACGAACAACGGCGTCGCATCGAGCAACGTCAGCAGCTTCGACACCGTTTTGACTTTGAAGGTCGCCTGGATCACTCGATGAGAGTGCTCGCGGTCGCCGCGTCGGCCCAAAGTCTGAGCCAACGTTTCCGCTTCAACCGCCGCCTCGAAATCATCGGAGTGTTTCGCCGATCGATGTAGTGCTTCGGCAGACGACTTCTCGTCACCGTCCCACGCGCGACACAGGCCGGAGTTCCACCACAAGCTCGCCACGGCGACTCGCTTCTTGGTTGCGTCGTCGCCCGACAAGCCGGCCAACTGCGATTCGGCCGACTCCGCCATCTTCGCGAACAAGCCAGCGGCACCTTCGTTGCAGCCAAGGAACGCCAGCTTCGCCGCTTTGCGAAGCTCTTTCTCGAATGCCTCGTCACCTGCGACCGGAACGAGATCGTGACTGCCTCGCAAAATGTACGGAATCTTGGTGTCCCCATCGAACTCGATCAGTTCCATGAAGACATTTTCGCGGTTCTCTTCGTTCGACAACCGCATCGCGAGACCAAGATACTGTCGATGAGCCAGCGGGCTGCCGATCGAACCCATGAACTCGGCGATCGACCGCGCCAGAAAATAGATGATGTGCGGGTACTCGTTCGAGCAGCGTTGAAACGCTCGCTGGATCGCCGTCTTGCCGTTCTTCCAGCCGCTCCCCAAAAACGACGCCAGACCGAACAACGCGATCGAGTACAGATTGTCCGGCTGGACTTGCAACACTTTCGTCAGCGGCCCGATCGCCTCCGGCCCGCGCTTGTCCATCATCAGCGTGAAGGCTTGCAGGTTCTTGACCCACGCGCTCTGCGGATGCTTCTTGTCCAACGCATCGAGCACTTGCAACGCCTGCTTGTACTGCTTCGCTGACTGATGCCGCACGACTTGCTCGATCGAACCTTCGAGTCCGTGACAGCAAAATTTCAATTTCTTGTTACTGCCACACGGGCAGGCAGCGTAAACGTCCAAAGCCATGAGCGCGATCCGTTTGTCTGTTGGAGGATGGGCACTCTTGCCCGTCCCTGTCTTCGTTTTTGTTTTCGTTCATTCACCAAAAACCGGACGGGCAAGAGTGCCCATCCTACGCAGGACGCGGGATGTTAGTGGCTGATTCCGTCGATTCACAGACAACGCCGCCGCGTTGCCAGCATCGTTGAAAGACTGCTAACGTCCGGCCCGAACACTCACGATCTCACGAGAAAAACCATGTCCACGATTCTTGTCACCGGCGGTGCCGGGTTCCTGGGAAGCCACCTCTGCGACCGGCTGATCGCTCGCGGGGACGACGTCATCTGCGTCGATAACTTCTTCACCGGCCGCAAGGCGAACATCGCGCACTTGATCGGCAATCCGCACTTCGAACTGATCCGGCACGACATCGTGCATCCGCTCGTCGTCGAGTGCGACCAGATCTACAACCTCGCCTGCCCCGCCTCGCCGGTCGCGTATCAACTCAATCCGATCAAGACGATCAAGACGTCGACCGTCGGCATGGTCAACATGCTCGGCCTGGCGAAACGCTGCCGAGCACGCTTCCTGCAAGCCAGCACGTCGGAAGTTTACGGCGATCCTCAAGTCCATCCGCAGACCGAAGACTATTGGGGCTACGTCAACCCGCTCGGCCCGCGAAGCTGCTACGACGAAGGCAAACGGATCGCCGAATCCCTCTGCATGAACTACCACACGTCCAACGGCGTCGAGGTGCGGATCATCCGCATCTTCAACACTTACGGCCCGCGCATGGACCCCAACGACGGCCGAGTCATCTCCAACTTCATCTGCCAGGCCCTGCGCGGCGAACCGATCACGATCTACGGCGACGGCCAACAGACCCGCTCATTCTGTTTCTGCGACGACCTGATCGAAGGGATGATCCGTCTGATGGACAACAACGAGCACATCGGCCCCGTCAACATCGGCAACCCCGACGAAAAGACGATGCTCGAACTGGCCCAAGCGGTCATCGCCGAGACCGGCTCGAAGTCCACGATCAAGTTCGAACCGCTTCCCGCAGACGACCCCAAACAACGCTGCCCCGACATCACCCGCGCTCGCACTTGGCTCGGCTGGGAACCGCGAGTGCCGCTCAGTGTCGGGCTGACGAAGACGGTGGAGTACTACCGGCAGTTGTTGGCAACTCAGGGAACGACTTGATCGTGAGAAATGAAAGACATTGGACGCAATATGCCGCCGCCTTCTCTCGATGGAGCGAAAGTTTTGTCCGTGGCCTACGGAGAATTCGGCGTTGGACTCAATGACTCACGGATCATCGCATTGGCGGTGGCACGCTACGAGGACGACTTGGCGGAGTCATTCTATTTGTTCGCCTGCGACAAGAATTGGAAGGTCATTGGCGACCTCTGGTATTCATCGCAAGAAGGTGCTCAATATGATGCGGAGCGATTTTATGGCGTCTCGCCAATTCGCTGGCTGGGGCTATCTGAAAAGATTGCCGACGTCGTCAAAACGAGTGACGCGAAGGGCACGCAACGAAATTGAACTCAGAAACACGGGATTGAATGGAGAACTCACGATGACCCAAACTGCTAAAACGGTTCTGAACTCGGCGCTACAATTGCCCGAAGAGCAGCGGGCTGAGATTGCCAATCTGCTTTACGAAAGTCTGTGGAATACGAAATTGTCATCCGCCGACACAGCCGAATGGCAAGCATTCATTGAAGAGCGACTCGCCGAGGCCGATCGAGGTGAGTTCGCGCCGGGAACGGCATTTGACGTGATCGAGGAGGCTCGTCGCGATTTGGCGAAAGGAAGGCTGTGATGGGCTTGCGAAGCGTTGCCGGCGCGAGACGAGACTTCCGCAGCAGCATGGCTTGGTATGAAAGACAGGCCGGACTGGGAGCCGAGTTTGCCTCCGCCGTCGAATCCGCCTTCCGTCGAATCGAAGCAGATCCGGAAACGCTTCCTTCTGCCGAGAATCCTTGGCCACGTCGCGGACGCGACGTTCGCCGCTGTCCCGTGGATGGCTTTCCCTACCAAGTCATCTTCGAGATTCGAGTGGTCGAACTGGTCGTCCTCGCGGTCGCTCACAGCAGTCGCCGGCCTGGATATTGGAGTCGTCGTCGCTGACGGCGGCTCAATGCTTAAAGTGACGTCGGCCGGTGAAGATCATGGTCATGCCGTGGTCGTTGGCGGCGGCGATGACTTCGGGGTCGTTGCGGGAGCCTCCCGGCTGAATCGCGGCGAGGATGCCGGCCTTCGCGGCTTGGTCGATGCCGTCACGGAAAGGGAAGAAGGCGTCGCTGGCAACGACTCCACCTTGGCAACGGTCGGCCGATTTCTTCGCGGCGATCTCGGAAGAATCGAGCCGGCTCATCTGTCCCGCGCCCGTGCCGGTGATCGCTCCGTCTTTCGCGAAGACGATCGCGTTCGATTTGACGTGCTTGCAGATACGCCACGCGAATCGCAGGTCACGCAGTTCGGCGTCGGTGGGTTGGCGATTGGTGACGACCTTCCATTCGGATTCGGGATCGGCGACGTCGTCTCGTGTTTGCACCAGCAACCCGCCGCTGACTCGGCGGTAGTCCATGCTGGCGGCGATTGCGGAAGTCGATGACTGCCAGCCGGGGACTCGCAGCAGGCGGACGTTGTTCTTCCACTTCGGTTTGGTCGTCAGCAATTGAAACGCTTCGTCGGTGAAGCCCGGAGCAATGATCGCTTCGACGAAACGATCCGGCAGACAGAACTGCTCGGCCGTTGCGAGATCGACAACGCGGTTCAATCCGAAGATGCCGCCGAACGCGCTGACCGGGTCGCCGGCGTAAGCGCGTTCAAAGGCCGAAGCCAATGCCGACTTCGGCGAAGTCGGCTCACACTCGCTGATCGCGCAGCCGCAGGGGTTGTTGTGCTTGATGACGACGGCGGCGGGTTGATCGAACTCGCGGACGATGGCCATCGCAGAATCGAGATCGAGTAGGTTGTTGTACGACAGCTCTTTGCCGTGCAACTTTTCAAAAGCGGCGAGCGTCGTGGCATCCGCATTCTTCTCGACGAAGAACGCAGCGGCTTGATGCGGGTTCTCGCCGTAGCGCAGCGGCATCCGGCGTTCAAAGTCGAGATGCAACACTCGCGGAAATTTTCCATTGTCGACGGTCACGCCTTCGGGAACTTCCTCGGCAATCAACTTGCCGGTGATGCCGGCCATGTAGTCGGCGATCGCTCGGTCGTACCGAGCGGTGCAAGCAAACGCAGCGGCGGCGAGTTCTCGGCGGAACTCGTGGCTCAACTTTCCGGCTCGCAGTTCGGAAACAACTCGCTCGTACTGCGACGGGCAGGTGACGATGCCGACGTGCTCGTGATTCTTCGCGGCCGAGCGAACCATGCTCGGCCCGCCGATGTCGATGTTCTCGATCGCGTCTTCGGTCGTGCAACCGGGCTTCGCGATCGTCGCCTCGAACGGGTACAGGTTCACGACGACCAACTCGAATGGAATGATCCCGTGAGCCGCAATCGCCTCGGCATGATCCGGCACATCCGGCCGGCCGAGGATCGCTCCGTGAACCTTGGGATGCAGCGTCTTCACGCGACCGTACATGATTTCCGGGAAGCCGGTGTATTCGGCGATGTCGATGACGTTCGCACCTTGCTGCTGCAAGAAGGCTCGCGTACCGCCGGTCGAAACAATCTCGAATCCGAGTTCATTCAACCCCTTGGCCAACTCGGCCAACCCGGTCTTGTCACTGACACT
>JAYVQJ010000558.1:0-7142 GCA_043777235.1 Planctomycetia bacterium | reverse complement strand
TCTTTTCTTCTTTGCCTTATTCGCTGTCCTGATCCGTGTTCAATCCGTGTTTCGTCCGTGGCTGTGGACCTTACCTCCCCGGAATACCAGAAGAGCCTTGCGTAAAGCGGTGGGTCTCGATGACTCGACCCACCCTACGCTTGTTGTGGACGGTGGATTCTTATTGAAATGCCGCCTCGCAAACGCTGCCGTCAACTTCAAGGACGCCCGCCACTATGGGAGATTTCTTTTCGAGTCACAAGCCAGAGTGGGACGAGCTTGAGAAGCTGACTCAGCGCGCGGGCAAGTCGATCAAGCGGTTGACTCCCGACGAGAAGAGCCGATTGGATGTGCTCTATCGCCGAGCCACAGTGCATCTCTCGCAAGTGCGGACGCGAACCAGTGACGAGCAGTTGACGCAGTATCTCAACAGCCTGACGGCGGCGGCTCATAGTTTGATTTACTTGCCGCCGAAGGAACCGGCGCTCAAAGGAGCGGTTGTGTTCGTGGTGGAAGGATTTGCTCGCACGATCGCGCGGCAGTGGGTCTTTCACGCGATCTCGGCGTTACTGCTGATCAGTGGCGCGTTGCTGGCGTACTTCGCGGGAGCGGCCGATCCGTTGGCATTGTACGCGCTGATGCCGGCCGGCGATCCGCGTGCTCCGGGGGCGTCGCCGGAACTCTTGCGGCAAATCTTGAGATCAGGCCGCACCGACGGGCACAGCACGAAATTCTTGTTCGCCTCGTTCTTGTTCGGGCACAACTTGAAAGTCGGGATGCTTTGCATGGCCTTGGGTGTCTTGGCCGCCGTGCCGACGGTGTTGCTGACGGTCTACAACGGCATGATGCTCGGAGCCTTCGTGGCAGTGCATCATCAAGCGGGCATCGTCGCCGAGATGTGGGCTTGGATTCTTCCCCACGGCATCACCGAGATCGGCGCGATTATTCTGTGTGGCGGCATCGGCTTGCAGTTGGGCTGGGCCGTCATCAGTCCGGGAATTCACAGCCGGGCCGAAGCCTTGAAAGCCGCCGCACCGGACGTCGGCCGCACGATCATGGGCGCGGGCCTGATGCTCGTCTTCGCCGCGATCACCGAGAGCTATGTGCGACAGAGCCAACTCTCGACGGAACAACGTCTCGCCTTCGCCGCCGGCACGGGAGTCTTTTGGATCGGCTACATCAGCGTCGGAGTTATCCGCGAACGACAGTGTGCTTTGCACGAACTAACCCGCAGCGTCAGCGAGGGCGGACGCTCCAGCACGCTCTGAATTCAGAGTTTTGGGAAGCGCTCGCCCTCGCTGACGCTGCGGGTTAGTGAGCGAACGGCAAGCTCGGCTCAAATCAAACTCTCTTGCCGCAGCGCGATGAATTGGTTGATCAGCGGCACGAGCAACTGCGACGGGGCGACGTCGAGCACATGGACTCCGCAGCGACGGACGGCGTGCAAGGCTTGCTCGCGTTCGCGGAGCAGTTGAAACGCCACCGCTTGCCGAGCGAGGTCGAGTGGTTCTTCCGGCAGCTTGTGCGAGATCGTGTCGAGCACTGGCGTTTGCAGCGCGGCAAACAACACGACATGCCGCTTCGCCAGCCGAGCCAAAGATGCTCGGAAGCGTTGCGTGGTTTCCGAATCGACCATGTCGGACAACACGACAACCAGCGAGCGTTTGCTGTGACGCTGTTGCAGCGTCGCGAACATCCGTGCGAAGTCCGATTCTCGCCAGCGCGTCTGCGCGGCGTAGACGCATTCCGCGAGCGAGTGCAGCGACGACAAGCCGGACACGGGGGGCAAATAGCCGAGCACTTGGTCGTCGAACATGGCGAGTCCGCAGCGGTCGGCTCCTTGCAACGCAACGCGAGCGACCATCAACGCGGCATCGACGGCGCAGTCCAGCTTGCTCCCCTTGCCGGCGTCGGCTCCCATCAGGCGTCCGCAATCAATCAGCAACATGACGTCGCGATGCCGCTCGATCTGATATCGCCGCACCACCAAATGCCCAACGCGAGCTGCCGTCCGCCAGTCGATCCTACGCGGGTCGTCGCCGTCGCGGTATTCGGTGAGCGACTCGAACTCCGTGCCCACGCCGTGTTGCCGAGTCCGCGTGGCCTTGTCCATCAGCAGAGTATGGCCGGTGTCTTTCTGCAATTCTTCCGGCGAGTGATACGTCTCCGGCAACACTCGAACGGTCACTGTCGACTCGATCGTCCGCTGCGTTTCCAGCATCGCGAACCGTCCGACAAGCCTCAGCCACATGGGACCAAACGAATGCTCGCCGCGCTGCGGGATGCGGAGCTTCTGCGTGAAACTCTTCTCGAACTCCGTCGCGTCCAATCGAAACGGGACCGAGTGAAAGCAGGGTTCGGCCGCGCGCGGCAAACCGTCACGCCATTCGCCGAGGAATTCTCGATCCCCTTCATGGTGCAGCGTCCATTGCACCTCAAACACGCGGTCGCGGCCGACGATGTTGGGAGCGCGGCGTTCGAGTCGCATCTGCGGTAATCGACGACGCAGGTCGAGATAATCCGCCACGATCAATCCACCCAGCGTGATACTCACCGGCAACGCCAGCCATAAGATGCCCGACGCGACAAACACCAACAGCGAGGCCGCGAGTATTGCTCCGGCTGCGCGAATCAGGTTGTGTCCCGGTCGAAGAGTCACGTCGTTGTTCCAGGTAGGACGAACGTCCGTCGTCCCAAATTCCATGTCGTAGTCATCTGCCTTTACTCCGAAGGAGTTGTGTCACATAGCCCAGGGTTGCGAGCGAAGCGAGCTACCCTGGGTGGTTAAGGAAACAATGCCTTGTACCCCAACGGGGTTCCGTCATCGCGATTCGTCGAATGACGCAACCCTTTCAGGGTAGACCGGGCATGTGCTCCTCATCCCAGGGTAGCCGCGATGCGCGGCAACCCTGGGCTATGTGACGTAATCCCTTCGGGATAAAGACAGACTCAATTCGTACCGGGCTGCATCGCCCACAATTGGTCATTGGTCATTGGTCATCACCTCGGCACTTCCACCGACTCCAGCAAACTCGCCAAGACCTCATCCGGCATGACTCCTTCCAACTCGGTGGATGGAGCGAGCACGACACGATGTCGCATGACGGGGAGGAACGCGGACTTGATGTCGTCGGGGATCACGAAGTCGCGGCCGGCGAAACGGGCGAGGCTTTTTGCTCCCATCAGCAGCATCAAGCCGGCGCGAGGACTCGCGCCGACGGTCAGCACATCGTCGGTGCGGGTCGCTCGGAGCAGGTCCGAGACGTAGCGGATGACTTCGTCGCGAACGTGCGTGTCGCGAATTTCTTGCCGCGCTTCCAGGATGTCCTGCGGTGAAACGACCGGCTGGACTTGCATCGCCACCGGATTGGATTGTCCCGCGCTGGCGTGATGTTCGCGGAGCACTCGTTGCTCGGCCTCTTGGCTGGGGTACGTGACCATGACCTTGAACATGAAGCGGTCGAGTTGCGCGAGCGGCAGCGGATACGTCCCTTCTTGCTCGATGGGGTTTTGCGTCGCGAACGTGATGAACGGGTCAGGGAGCGGATGTGTGACTCCGTCGTGTGTGACGCCAAGTTCCTGCATCGCTTCCAGCAACGCGGATTGGGTGCGGGCTGATGCGCGGTTGATTTCGTCCGCCAACAAGAAGTTGGTGAAGACCGGGCCGGGACGAAATTCAAAGGCACCGGTGTGCTCGCGGTATACGGTCGAGCCGGTGATGTCACCCGGCAGCAAATCGGGAGTCATCTGCACTCGGCGGAACGACAGATTCAGCGCGGCGGCGATCGTGCGCACCAACAGCGTCTTGGCCACACCGGGCGGACCTTCCAGCAGCACATGGCCGCTGCTGAACAGTGCGGCTACAGCGAAGTCGAGGACTTCGTCTTGGCCGTAAATGACTTTCGAGATTTCTTCGCGGATCGCGCGGTAGCGTTCTTGGAGAGACACGCGGTCATCCTTCGCAACAGAGTCACGGATTGTTTTTGATCGCCGGTCGAGCCGGCACGCAGGTGTTCGTTGATTGCCGCCAACACATCGGCCAGCTCGACGGCTCGTTCAGGGTCGCGACGTTCGACGGCGGCGAGCAGCGCGTCGTCGGAGTGTTTCTGTTCGGGCGGCAGGCCATGTTCGTGACGCAGACGCCACAGCAATCCGTCGCGAACACGAGGCAGAATCCAAGCGGCGTGCCCTGGCCCCTCGCGGAGGAATCGGGACATCGCCTCGACATACTCGCGAATCGAACGGCGCGAGACCGAGCGTTCCGCCAACGGATCGCCGAGAAAGACAGAGCTGCGCCAAACCAACAAGCCCATCGCCAACAGCAATGCCAACGTCACCGACCCGTATGTCCGCTGAGCGAGCAACCACATCGCGTTCCCGCGAAACGTCAGGCCGTGATAGAACTCATCGAAGACGAGTTCTCGATCCGAGTCCGCGAGCAACCGCGCCGCAAGCAGAATGTTGTCTCCCGCACCCACGCTGCCGTTCGTGATCATGGCCGGTGTGCTGAGCAGTGTCACGGTTCCTTGTCCAATGTCGAATCGCACGGCGATCAGCGCATCCTCGCCGTCGTCTCCGCGAGCGAACCATTCGCCGGTCGGCGTCGCGCCGCTCACATGGATTTCGTTGAAGTCTCCTTCCGGTAATACCACGACCGTCGAACCGCTGGCTGCTGACTGTAATGATCCTGTCGTGCGCAGCGTGTGCTGCCGCAGATTCGTGTTGATGGAACCGACACCAAAGACCTCGCGGACGACGTCACCAATGACCGGCCGCGCACGTTCGTCGCGTGACGAACCGCTGCGTGGCGGCGACGACGGCGATTCCGATGACCGTGTTTGATCAGACGTCGTTGGTTCGGCCGGCTGATCCGCCGTCGATTTGTGGCCTGCGCGAGTGATCGTCACGCCGGGCAGGCCGAGCAGTTCCGTCAGCGACTTCGAGGGCAATACAGAATCACCATTGCCGCCCGTGATGCGACGCATCTGGCGACGTTTTTCCTTCTCTTCGCCATCCACTTTGTCTTGCAGTCGCGACAGGAATCCCGCGTCGCTGGGCTGCGAGGCGATGACGACTTGGCCGCCGTCACGTACCCACTCGGCGACCTGTTCGAGCCATTTCTGTTCGACCTGCACGATCTCCTGCGAAGGATTCCACAACACCAACACCGACTTCCCCAACGAGTTCACCGTCGGCGGGCCGATGGAACGTCGCACCGGAACGCCCAATTCCTTCAGCGTGTCGTACAACGCCCGATGCCCGTGCAGGTGCGTGCCATACGAGTCGCCGCGCATCCCGTCGCTATCCGGTGGGCGGAGCAGCGAGAACGCACTCCACAGAATCGACAACGTCGCGATCGAGACCGTCAGCGAAATCACGTTACGAGGCGTCAGCATGCGCGCCTCCTTTCGTCGGGATTGCTACGGTCGAAACACCTTCGCTCCACTGGGAAGACTTGAGATTAACTGGTTGTCGCTGGCTGCTTCCGACGTCGGCGACGTCGGTCCACATTGCTCCGCTCAGCAAACGGGCTACCGATTGATACGCCCGTCGGCAGGATTCCCAGTCTTCATTCGCGCACGGTTGCTCGCCGTACCATTTCCATTCGATCGTGCTCACTAATACTTCGAGCGGATCGAAGAATGGTGTGCCGCGATAGCGCCGCAAGTGCTCGCGGTTCGTGAGTCCGCGCCGAGTCATTTTCTTTTCACGCAACTCCAGCCGCGTGAGACTGGCTCGGAACAAGTAACGCACGGCGACCACCAACTCGCCACGATTCGCGGCTTGTTCGGCCAGCGTTTCCAGTTCCGCTGCCGTCATCCGCTGCGGAGCGGACTCGGACGGCAATGTGAATTTCTCGCGGTTGCTTCCTCGAATCGCAGAGACCACGGTGTAAACGATGTGCCCGACGACCAAGCCCATCACCGCGATCATCGCCAAGACGACCAGCCAACGCAGGAATTCGGGCAGACCTTCGCTGAAGTTGTAGATCCACTTGAACGGCCAAATGATCCACGACAAAACAGTCAGCAACATCTCGATGAACCACGCGGCGGAATCACCCGGCGGGTCGAGCTGATAGTCCGGGCGATTCAACACGTCCCGCACTTTCTCGCGCAGGATGTTGTCATCCGGCAGGCTGAAGAATGCCAAAACCTGCGACGTCATTCCGCGCTCCGTTGGTCATCATCCACTTCGAGCACGACTTCATCCCCGATGTTGTCGGCCAGTAGTTGCAGATCGAACTGCTCGTTCTTGCAACGCGCGGAGAAATAAAAGACGACCACGGCCGCCGACGCGAACACCGTCATAACGGCCTGGATCAAGGTCAAAGTGACGGCTCTCAAGTGCGGCTGTGGGATCAGCGAATTCACCCCGTTGATTAGGATATTCAAGAGACCGATCACCAGGATCAAGACAAAAAATGCACCCATGTTTCCGCGCATCAATGCCTTGCTACGCTTCATGGCGCTGATTCCGCTGATTCCTTCGATCACCACAACCTGAGTCGATAGGATGAACCACAGCATCGCTATAATGCCGGGGACGACGCAGAGCATTAAACCCACCGTGGAGGTGAGGCTTACTAAAAATCCAGTGCCCATAATCGGCAGGATTCTCTTGAACGCATGCTTAACCGCGGCCCCCGTCGTGGACGACTTGCCGAGATAGGCTTCGGAGATGGATCGGATGAGTGCCGCATTGCAGATTAAGGCCGTCAGCACTAGCGGCAACCACAAGACGATAACGATCCGTCCCATCTTTGAGATAGCTTCCCAAAAGGCCTGCTGTTCCTGTGGCGTGGATTGAATTGACAAAGGAGCCGGTGCCATGTTGCTCGCCACCAAATTCATCGCCAGTTGGAATGGCAGGAACGTAACCAACACAATAGTCAACAACGGCCCAAAATGATTCTTGGTGATCGCCACCGCTTGATCGAGCACGCCACCCAACGACAGCGAACGAATCTGGTAGGTTGACATCGCAGCCTTTCTGCATGAGCGAAACTGTGTGAGAGAGGTTCGACAGCACACAGCAGAATCAGTTTGGCCAGAATATCAAGCCCACCGCGAGCAACAGGGTTGGCTCGTTTGTCAGACGTAGGGTGCGGTCGAGTCATCGAGACCCACCAATTGTGCGATATTCCGGTGAGTCTCGATGAC
>JAYVQJ010000557.1:0-1867 GCA_043777235.1 Planctomycetia bacterium | reverse complement strand
GTGCCGCAAAAACCGGGGCTAGCGCCGCGCGGCTAATTTGTGCGATCCGTATAAGACGACGCCCCCGAAGATGTCCGCGGCCGAATGGAAGCAGATGTTGATCGAAGCCGATCAAAACTGGCGTGACTACATTGAGCGTTGGCCTACAGCGAAGTCCGTGCGATACGACCGCTAGACCAAGCGAGTCGTTGTGCAACTCGTCAACGGCGTGCGCCTGGAAATATCCGCCAGCAAACTGCAAGGCGTGGCGTCCGGGACCGACCGAGAACGTGCCGACGTGCATTGCATCGGCAGCGGCACTTGCCTGGAGTGGCGTTCGCTCGACCAGCATTTCTCCATCGAAGGACTGCTGACCGGCCGCTTCGGCAATAAAGCTTGGATGCGAGTGCTTGATCGCAAGCGAAGTGCTACCAAGACTGCTGCCAAATCTTCGCTCGCCGATCGACCCCACTCAATCGCGCCTCCATCTCGCAAGTCAGCAATCGCGAGGTCGTGACGCGGGTCATCGAACTCGACCCTTCCAAATGGCGGGATTGCGTCGGTGATGAAAGACCGCCAGAACCACAATTCGTTTTGGCTCGGCTTTGAAAAGGACGCTGTACGGAAACCGGTCCACGATGGCTTGGCGAACTTCTTCAAAGACGATGGGAAACTGGCCCGGATTGTCGCCGATGCGGTCGAACGTCGCCTGCACCTTGACGACGAGATCATGTCCGAGACCGGCTCGTTGATGTTCGTACCAATCGGCAGCTTCATCGAACTCGGACTGAGCTGCCCGGCGCAAGACCACTGGCAGCATCATCGGCCGAGCCTCGCCAAAGTCGCCGCCTTGACCTCTTCCCACGAAACCACGTCGTCGGGATTCTGCTCGTGGTCGTGCAACCGACGTTCGAGTTCTTGCTGCTGTGGCTCGGTCAGCGGGGCTGCCTTTGGGGATCGCGCGATGCTGTCCCAAATCTCTTCCACGAGCAGCAACCGATCCTCAACGCTCAACCGGTCGATGTGCAGTTCTGTGAGTAATGCCATTGCCCTGACCCTTCTCTGAATTAGTGAGCGGCGAATCTTCGCTGGGCGTACGATTCCAAAAAGCCACATGACGAACAACGGAACGTGCCAATCGGGATTTCTGGGCCGGCCTTGGTTCCACGCCAGAAGGACGATTCTGGAGCGCCGGGAATCCAGCTCGCAACAAGATGAGCTCCGTAAGTGTGATCGACGACGAAGCCCTGTATCATCTCGCCGTCACACTTTGGGCAGCGTTTCCCGACCTCGTCGAATTCAAGAATCGGTTCGCTCATTTCATTCTCCCAGGCAAACGAGGCTGCCGTCGTTTCCTTCGGCTCCGATCACAAGACATCCTTCGCCCACCGCTGGTGACGCGGACATTCCGCGGCCGGGGACTTGGTACTTCTCGATCAACTTGCCGTCGGCGAGATTGGCTTCGTACAAGAAACCGTCTTTCGAGCCGACAAACACTCGGTCGCCGACGACGACCGGTGAGCTGTTGACTTGGCCGCGAGTGGCCAGTTTCCAGACTCCTTTGCCGGTGGCTCGGTCGATGGCGTGGAGTTGTTTGTCTTGGCCGCCGATCAGCACCAGCTTGTCGGTCAGCGCGGCGGATGAGTGATAGGGTTGGCCGGATTGCTCGTCGCTGTAGCGCCAGACGATTTCCTTCTTGCGCCAGTCGAGACAGATGACTTCGCTTTCGTGCGTGCCGACAAACAGCAGGTCGCCGCTGACAGCCGGGGATGCGATCAGGAAGCGATCGAGCGGCATGTCGGTTTCTTGCTCGCCGGTCTCGATGTTGATGGCACGCATGTGCTGATCGCAGCCTGTCACGAACGTGTGCTTGCCGGAAACCGCCGGC
>JAYVQJ010000556.1:0-7151 GCA_043777235.1 Planctomycetia bacterium | reverse complement strand
TACTGCGGACTCGTTGCACTTTACTCGGAACTCGGAACTCAGAACTCGGAACTCTTCGCTCGCTCGCCACCACGACTCCAGCGTCGGCGTTGCTGTCCCCAGCAGCAGCGGAATGCCTTCCAGCCGCGCCCGTTCACGGGCGACTTCGCGAGCGTGATAGCGCGGCGTCTCGTCTTGTTTGAATGAGGTTTCGTGTTCCTCGTCGATGACGATCAGGCCGAGATGCGGAGTCGGAGCAAACACCGCGCTGCGGGCACCAACGATGACTTGGACTTGGCCGCTCGCGATGCGTTGCCAGTGCCAGTGACGTTCCGAGTCGCTCAAGTGACTGTGCAACACGGCGATGCTATCGAAGCGGCTGCGGAAACGGCGGATCGTTTGCGGCGTGAGGCTGATCTCCGGGACAAGCACGATCGCCTGCCGGCCGTAGCTGACGACTTCGCGAATCGCCTGAATGTAAACCTCGGTCTTGCCGCTGCCGGTCACGCCGCGCAGCAGAATCGTGCGATGCCGAGCGGCTCGAATTTCGCCCAGGATCGCGTCGAGCGCGGTTCGCTGTTCGTCGTTCAGTTGCAGATCGGGTTGCCGCGCGGACGGAGCGAAGTCGATGTCGAAGGCTTCTGTCCGTTGCCGAATCGGTTCAACCAATTTTTTTTCGCGCAGCGAGCTGATGACGCCGACGCCGCAGTCGGCCGCCTCGGCCAGTTCGTCGATCCGCATCGGCTGCTTCGCGGCGCAGAGCACCTCGAGAACCGTCTTCTGTTTCGCACCGAGCTTGCGTTCGCTGAGCGTCTCGCACACTCCGGTCGCCGGAGCGAGAAACAGAATCTCTCGCGTGCCCGACATCTTCTTCACGCCAGCCGGGACGACACTGTCGAGCACTTGGCCCCAACCGCACAGGTACCGGCCAGCAATCCAGCGAGTCAGCTCCAACATGCGCGGCGACAGCAGCGGCTCGCGATCGAGCACCGCTTCGATCGGCTTGAGCTTCGGCGGTTGACCGTTTTTGAATCGCTCCGGCCCGATCAATTCGCTGAACGGCCCCGCCTCGACGCAGTACCCAACGAGTCGCTGTTGTCCGCCGCCGAACGGAACTCGCACGCGCATCCCCGGCTTGAGCCGTTCACGGAGCGCATCCGACACGAGGTAATCAAACGGCGTTTCAAGCGGCCGATTGACGACGACTCGCGCGACCCACAAGTCCGCTGCGGCCGCGCGGTCCCACGGCTTCAACTCCGGCTCCAGCGGCTCAGCGGCGAACAGATTGCGTTGTTTCGGAGCGGGCATCAATAGGCAGTCGTCGTTCACGGGCGAGAAGAATTCAACGCTGCCAACAACTCTGGCGGTGTCAGCACGGTGACGGGACTCTTGAGGAATCCCGCTGCGTCACGAGTCACGATCGCATCCACACCCTCTGTGATTGCGACCGCAATCTGCAGATTGTCTTCAAAGTCGGAGCCAGGAAACGAATCCGCGATCTCTAGCTCACGTCGTCCGACATCAAGGATTTCCAGAGTCTGCAAACATTCCCGCACGGTGTTCCGAGCACGCTCCAACCCAACGAGCCGACGCGCGACATAGAACACATTGGTCACCGTCAGAGAAGCGACACTGCAAGCCAGACGTCCCTCGCGAACCGCGCTCAAAATCGACTCGGCTTCAATTTGCCAAGGCATTCGCCGCAGAAGCACATCCAGAACGATGTTCGTATCGAGCAGGACACGCATCATCGAAACTTTCTTTGCCGCTCTTCTTTCAAAATTTGATCGACTTCTTGGTCTGACGGCGGAGTCTGGCCAGTACTCATGATCCCCACCAAATCCGCAAAGGACTTCTTCGGTCGTTGAGCGTCACCGGAGTCCTGCTCCAACGAGCGCAGGATCCGCGTCGCGAAGCTCAGCCGTTCATTGGCCGGCAACTGACGGATCTGATTCCAAAGTTCGCCAACAGGAATTGTGCTCGCGGACATGACGTCATCCTCAATCAACGGTCGCAGTATTTGAGTCATTCAGTGGACGAGATCGTATCTTCGCTGAGCTGGCTGAAGAATCTCAGTTTGTTTCGCGAATCACTCACCAACGGCGGGCATCAGTTCCACCGCGCGAGTTGCCTCTTCGCTTCGTTGAGGTGTTGCTCCAGAAAGTCGTTCTGATCTTCGGGGCATTCCGCGAGGCAGTCTTCGAGCAGGTCAATCGACTCCTGCGTCCGTTCGGATTTCAACGCGATCAGCGCCAGGTCGCGGCGCTCCTCGTAGCAAGTCGGCTTGAGCGCGACGAGCCGCTCCTGCACGAGCCACGCGGCAGACCAGTCCTCGTGCTTCGCGTGCAGGACTTTCAGATTGTTGAGCATCCGAATCACGATCGCTCGCGTGTCCGCCGGCTTGAGGCATGGCTTGAGTTCCGACTCCGGCATGTTCGTGATCTCGTGCAGAAAGTGCAGGCACTCGTCCCGATCCATGACACGGCCGCCGACGAACGGGTCGAGAAAGAACGTTCCTTCGACCCCATCGAACCGCGTCAGAAAATGTTGCGGAGCAGCGACTCCGCGCAGGTCGATGCCGATCTCTTTCGCGACCGCTATGTACAAGATCGACAGGCTAATCGGGATGCCGCGCTTGCGAGCGATCACTTCCGGCAAGTAGCTACTTTCCGCCTGCTGATACGCCGCCTCGTCCCCCATCAGCCCGTAACACTCGGAGAGCAACGTGCTGAGCGCCCGCAACGAATCTGCTTCGGACCACGCTCCGGCGACGCGGCCCGACAACTCAGCCGCGCGTGCCGTGATCCAATTCAGAGTCTCCTCGAATTGCAACTGCGGGTTCGCGTCGCGAGCGATCTCCAACGACACGACGGTCAGGTCCACATCGCTGTCGCGCAGCAACAGCTTGGAGAATTCGACGTCAGCGGAATAATCACGTTCGGAAATCATGCTCAAAGCCTGTCCGTGGCAAGAGAGGAAGAATCAGGAACCACGCGGTCAGGAATTCTAAGACCCGGCGCGTGATTCCGGGAGGACGCGACGAATATAGTTCGCCACCTCGTGTCCGACGCGACTCGCGTCACCTAGGGTGCTCAGTCGACATGCAAAGAAAAGTAGGAAGTTTCAAAACTGGCGGCAGAGAAAGTAGACCAGTCACTCCGTGGCTGGAATCTTCGAGTCACGGAGTGACTCGCCTACTTTGCAAGGACCGTCAAGTGAGCCCGCGATGCTGATTCCTTTTCTCTTGTCGATCGCGTTCGCCGCCGATGTCACACCACAAGTGTCCGACGCCGCCACCAGCGAGCACGGTTTCCGAGTGCATCGCGTCACATCCGAATTCCAATCCGGCGAGACGCTGATCCGTGTCCTCGTGCCTGACAAGATCAACGACAACGAACGTCTGAAAGTCCTCTACGTTCTGCCGGTCGAGGCCAACACCGAGCATCGTTACGGCGACGGGTTGATCGAAGCGAAGAAGCTCGACATCGCCAACAAGCATCGGTTGATCTGCGTCGCGCCGACGTTCTCGCATCTGCCGTGGTATGCCGATCACCCGACGGACAAGACGATCCGCCAAGAATCGTATTTTCTGAAAGTTGTCGTCCCGGCGATCGAACAGCGCTACCCCGCGCTGGCCGAACGAGACGGCCGGCTGTTGGTCGGCTTCAGCAAATCCGGCTACGGCGCTTGGAGCGTTTTGCTGCGACACCCCGACCAATTCGCGAAAGCCGCCGCCTGGGATGCTCCGCTGATGAAGACCGCTCCCGATCAATTCGGCATGGGTCCGATCTACGGCACGCCGGAGAATTTCGCGTCGTACCAAATCGACAGCTTATTGCGCGACCGTGCCGCAGAACTTCGACCCAAGACGGGTGAGAAAGCTGCGGTTCGCCTGATTCATCTCGGCTACGGCAACTTCCGCGATCACCATCAACGAGCCGAAGCGTTGCTCAACGAGCTTCAAATCCCACACGCCTACACCGACGGCCCGAAGCTCGAACACACCTGGCACAGCGGCTGGCTGGAGGAGGCGGTCAACGGACTCTTGAAGTGATGCTGGTTGACAAACTTTGTGTCTCAGAGGAGCTTGATACGATCACGATGTTCCGCAATGCGAGGGGAGGTTGATGCCGTGCCTGAGATTTGTCGGTTTCTTGGAATTGTCGTCTACATGTTGTACGACGATCATCGGCCGCCCCATTTCCATGCCGAGTACGGTGAGTACAAAGTCTCGATCGAGATCAGCACGGGGATCGTCGAGGGGCGTTTTCCACGACGTGCCTTAAACGCTTTGATGGAGTGGTACGAGCTTCACAAAGACGAGCTGCTCGAAGACTGGCAACTTGCTGAACGGCACGAGCCGTTGAATCGAATTCCGCCACTGGAGTAATGCAACATGCTCGAAGTCACGGCCGCTCAATATCTCGACCGTTATCGAATCTTCGTCCAATTCAACAACGGCGAAAGCGGAGTCGTTGATTTAGAAGGCACGCTGTGGGGACCGATGTTTGAACCGCTGAAGGATCTCGCGGTCTTCCGACGATTTGAGGTCTCCCAAGTCTTGCACACCCTCCGCTGGGAGAACGACGCCGATTTGGCACCAGAGTACTTGCTCCAGAAAATGATCGAGCAGTCGCAAGTTGAAAGTCGAACGCCCGCTTCGACCGTCTGATCAACTGACGAACGATCAATCGCCACTCCATTCATCTCGGCGACGGCAACTTTCGCGATCATCATCAACGAGCCGAGGCGTTGCTCAACGAGCTTCAAATCCCACACGCCTACACCGACGGCCCGAAGCTCGAACACACTTGGCACAGCGGCTGACTAGAAGAGGCAGTCAAATGTTTGCTCAGCAAATGAATCCGAAATTCGCAGCCATTTTCGTATTCTCTGCGATGTGCGCGTGCTGCGTGTCGTGCTCAAACGATCACGTTGACGATGAACCTAAGTTCGATTGGACGCTCGATGTTGACGAACCGATCAAGCAACTTGAAGGGATCTTGTCAGAGACATCACAGCAGCAACCGATGAATTACACGAGCTGCAATCTCGTTTCTCTTTATAGCGTGAAACTCGCTCTCTTGTTCCACCGCTATGTGGTGTCGCTTCCGCCTGCGAAGCGAGTCGCAGCAACCTCTGAACAAGATCGCTGGGAGAAGCAAACGGAAAAAGCCATGGACGATGCTCACATCGAATGGGAAGGTGGATCAGGTCAGATATATGCAGTCAGCATGGCTTACCTTGAAGCTGCCAAGCCGCGAATTGCGGAGATTGAGCAACGACTGAAAGAGGCCGCTTCAAAGAAAGTGAAATGATTGTTGGTCACTCCTCCAACTGCCCCGCGATGATTCGTCGCTTCGTCCGTTTGAGCCCAGCGATGCCGGTGTAGAGGTGAGAGTGCTCGTAGCCGAGGCGTTCGGCGAGGTTGCGGATCAGGCTTTCGCGGACTTTGGGGATTGCGATCAGGCGTTGTCGAACCGCTTCCAGCGAAGTCGGTCGCAAGCCGCGTGAGTTCGGACGAGTCGCGCGGACCAGCGACAAATCGGGACGCACGTTGAGCGTCAGTCCGTGAGTCGTCACCCAGGATCGCACGGCGACTCCGACGGTCGCCAATTGTCCGAGCGAGCAGAAGATGCCCGGTTCCTCATCGATCCGATGCGCCGCGACATGCAGTTCGCCGCAGACATCGAGCACCGCCAGTTCCAGACGTTGCCGGTACTCGGTGAGGCCGAGGCCCAATCGGCGGAGCGGCACGATCGGATACACCGCAATCTGGCCGGGGCACTGCATCCACGCTCCGCCGCCGCGATTCAGCCAACGGACGTCGATGCCGAGCTTGTTGAACTCGGCGACGTCGCGCCGCAGATGCGTCTGACTTCCCTCGCGGCCGATGGTCACGACCGGCGGATGCTCGCAGACGAAGAGGCCACCGAATTGATCGTCGCGCTGAATGACGTCGTCTCGAAACTGTTCTTGCAGCCGCAACGCCGATTCAAAATCGACCGTGCCGAGCAAAAACACTTGCAGCGAGTCGGAGCGTCGCTCAGTCATCGGTAGCGAGAGTTCGAGATCAGACATTGGACATTACCTGGAGGATGGGCACTCTTGCCCGTCTCTGTGCATTCGGGGACGGGCAAGAGTGCCCATCGTCCAAATTAGCATCACCCGCGAACAGCGTTCAGGATCATTTCGCACGCGGGAGACTTATTGAGCGCGTAGAAGTGCAAGCCGGGGACGCCGCGCGAGACCAGTTCAAGGCATTGCTGGGTCGCCCAGTCGACACCGATTTGGAATTGAGCGGCTTCGTCCGTCTGCACGGCTTCAAGCCGCGAGGCGAGTTCCGTCGGGAAGACCGCTCCGCACAGCGACGTGATCCGCTTGATGCGAGCGAACTCGGTGACCGGCATGATGCCCGGCACGATCGGGATGCGAATTCCGGACGCCTCACAGCGTTCGCGGAAGCGGAAGAAGTTCTCGTTGACGAAAAAGAGCTGCGTGAAAATCGCATCGGCTCCGGCATCGACCTTCCGTTTGAGGTTGTTCAAATCGGTCTCGGCATCCGGTGCTTCGGGATGCTTTTCGGGATAGCCGCCGACTCCGATCCCGAAATCAGTGAAATTCTCGCGGATCAGAGCGACCAGTTCGTTGGCGTATCGCAGCCCTCCTTCAACCGGCTTGAAGTCGGCTTGTCCAACGGGAGGATCGCCTCGCAGAGCCATGATGTTGCTGATGCCGCTCTGCCGCGCGAACTTCAGCCAGTCGATCAGTTCATCGCGCGTCGCACCGACACAGGTGAAGTGCGACGTCGCGGCGATGCCGTATCGCTTTTGAATCTCGACGCACAGTTCGACCGTCCGCTTGCTCGTACTGCCGCCGGCTCCGTAGGTACATGAGACAAAGCCGGGCCGAAACGTCGTCAGCCGGTCAAGCGTCTCGAACAACGAAACGTCTCCGGCGGGTGTCTTCGGCGGGAAAATCTCAATCGACAGCCCGAATTTGCCAGAGCCGTAAAGATCTCGAAGGAGCATGAACCCGTCTTCCTCAGCCGATGTTGTGGTGCCTAGATTCCTTGATGTGCGGAATTCAAACACCGTGTGTCAAGTTTTATGAGCCGGTACGCGCTAGCGTCCGGTTCGGAGGTCAGTGGACTCTCGAACCGGACGCTAGCG
>JAYVQJ010000555.1:0-7166 GCA_043777235.1 Planctomycetia bacterium | reverse complement strand
AGGGGTCAGGTTTTGAATCATGCTTCAAGAGCGCGTAGAGACAGTCCCAGCGCTGCGGACCAGCAACCGGGGTGCTCGGAATAGCCGGGAGTTTCCGGCGGCTGAGTCAATCCGAGGAACGGATTGCCGACCTCCACCGGACAGGAGAGTGAGTGGCCGAGGTACTCGGCCAACCACGGACTGGCTTCGCAACCGGTGACGATCAGTTTGGCCGCTTGCTGGCCACGGAATGTGACCATGAAATAGCGAAAGCAAAGTTCCAATTCGGACGCGAGTGATTCCAGCAGCGGCCGAATCGCCTCGATCACCGAACGATGCACGTCACTCTGTGAATTCAGCGTCGCCGAATGAGTCACGCTCGCTCGGACACGAGTCGCTTCGGAAATGTCGAGTTCCAAGTGCTTGGCAACCGCTTGATCCATTTCGCGACCACCGCAGCCAAGATACTTGAGAAATAAGATCGAATCACCGTCCGCGATCAGAACTGTCGTCAGATCGTCTCCGAGATGCAGGTACGCGATCCGATCACTGTTGTTGTGACCGTGTCGAAAGGCTCGCAAGACGGCACACGGTTCGACGTCGATCGCGACCGGCTGCAAGGTCGCGCGTTCGAGCACTCGCAGATGCCGCTGCAGATTCGCTTGCTGACACGCCATCAACACGACTTCTTGCTTGACCGTCGCATCCTGTCGAATTTGTCCGGAGAGCAAATAGCGCAACTCGGCGCTCTGTGCCGGAAACGGCAAGCGTTCCTCGGCTTCCCAACGCACGACCTTCTGCAATTCTTCCGGAGGCAACTGTGGCAGTCGCACGCTTTGCAGATGCAACTGATCGGCCGGCACACAACTGACCACACGACGTCCACGAAAGCCATGATCGCTGACGAGCACCTTCAAAGCCGCCGCGACTCGTTCGTCATATTGCTCGTCGGTTTCTTCGCTGCGAACCGGCAACAAACCCTGAGCCATCGCGGTCAACCCCGCGCGCTCCGCCGACCCGGCCACTTGCACCAGCGTGGCAAATCGAGGACCAAGGTGCAGACCGATGGCCGGACTGCGAGACCGCGAGAATGGGAGTTTCATGTCTCCAACATAGGTCGCATTTCGGCAACACGCTGCCGATTCTCGACGGAACGCCTCCGAAAGCGGACCATCCGCCAAGCCACACAACCGCGACAATCGGTACGCCCATCTGACCTGCCGAAGCGCGATAGCATCAGTGATCCAGGGCGTGCAACGCCGTTTGCAAACGCCCCTGGGCTCGTCCCAGGGGTTCAACGGCTTTTGCGCTACTTTCCTCGATCGATGCAGTAGCGCAAAAGCCGTTGAACCCCCGGCGCAAGGCCGGGGGCGTGGTGTCTGCGCAAAGTGCGTCGCGCGGTCGCAGAGAAAACCAAAGACAGAGCGAACTTGGCACTTCCGCTCCGACATACCGTAGAATTGCGTTGAGTGTTGAGCGGACTTTCAGACTCTGCGGAGGGGCCTCTGCGATGCGAATGACCTTCGTCGCCGGTGGGATTCTGCTGTTGTTTCTGACGGACGGAGCGGCTGCTCGGCCGCCGTACAAACAAGGGCTGAAGCGTGCGTATGGTGACGCGCTGCCTCAGACAATGCAGGCCTGCTCGACGTGTCATCTCACCAAGCAACAGGTTGAGAACGCCGCCGAGTTCGATGAGTTAGCTCCGCCGCACAATGCGTTCGGCATTCGTTTGGCGACGCTCGGTGAGGAACTGAAGGCGAAGGGACAGGCGGCGGACATTGTTGCTCGTGTGGCTCGCGTCGGAGAAGAGGATACGGATGGCGATGGGGTCTCGAATGATGTCGAGATTCTGTCGAGCCATAATCCGGGCGTCGCGAATGACAAGCCGACTGCCGATGAAATCGCGACCGTCACAAAGGCCGTCGGCGAAATCACACGGCAGCGCGCGGGATATCCTTGGCAACCGTTTCAGCCAGTGAAGCGACCGGCAGTCCCGCAAGTGAAGCAAGCTGTGTGGAACGCTCATCCGATTGATGCCTTCATCGCGGCGGAGCATGACGCTCGCGGACTCGCACCAAGACCAGAAGCATCGCGGGCGGTGCTGTTACGGCGCGTGACACTCGACATGATCGGGTTGCCGCCAACACCGGATGAGTTGCACGACTTCCTCAATGACTCGTCGCCGAACGCTTACGAGAAGGTCGTCGATCGGTTGCTGAGTAGTCCGCATTACGGTGAGCGTTGGGGCCGGTATTGGATGGACGTCTGGCGCTACAGCGATTGGGCCGGCTGGACCGGCGGCAAGCAGATACGGGACAGCCAGCCGCACATCTGGCGGTGGCGCGATTGGATCATCGAGTCGCTCAACGCTGACAAGCCGTATGACCGCATGGTGACGGAAATGCTTGCGGCGGATGAACTGTCTCCGACCGACGCGAACGCGCTGCGAGCGACCGGATTCCTCGCCCGCAACTACAAGATGCTCAGCCGCGAGACGTGGATGCAGGACACGGTCAATCACACAACGCAAGCGTTTCTCGGTCTGACCGTCGGATGTGCTCGCTGTCACGATCATATGTACGACACGATCTCGCATGAGGAGTACTACCGGCTGCGAGCGATCTTCGAACCGCATCAAGTCCGGCTCGACCGCGTGCCGACCGAAGCCGACACAACGAAGGACGGACTCGCTCGCGTGTTCGATGCGGACTTGGCCGTCGCGACGTACCTCTTCCGCAAAGGAGACGACCGCGATCCCGATAAAGAGAAGCCGCTGACTCCCGGCGTGCTGCGACTGTTCGGCGACATTCCGTATGAAGCGAAACCGATCTCGTTGCCTCCCGAAGCGTACTACCCGGCGCTGCAACCGCACGTTCAGAAGCAACTGCTCGACGCCGCCGATGCAGAGGTCAAACAAGCAGAAGCCGAATTGCAGAAGGCAACGACGGAATCGGCCGCAGCGGCAAAGGTCGCGGCCAGTCTTCTCGATGCCAGCACGGCGGATGCCGCGCGCGTGAAGCTGAGCCTTGCCGAGCGGATCGCTGCCGCTTCGAAGTCGCGGTTCGAATCGGTCAAGGCTCGAATCGCTGCCGACACCGCGAAGTACGCGAACCCGGTTTCTGCAAATGCCAACGATCTCGCGCTCGCAGCCGGCAAGGCGGAGCGTGAAGCGGCGCACGCTCAACTGGTGGTCGATGTCGTGAAGGCGGAACTTAAGCGAGCCGCGGCCGTCGTTGCATTGAAATCGGGTGACGAGAAGCTCAAGCAAGCGGTCGCCGATACGGACAAGGCTCTTGCGGATGTGACACAAAATCGGGACGCCGCCGACAAGGCTCGTCTGGAACCGACGGCCGCTTATACCGCGTTGGGTCCGAGCTATCCGAAAGAGTCTTCCGGCCGCCGAGCCGCATTGGCTCGCTGGATCACCGATCGCAACAACCCGCTGACCGCTCGCGTCGCGGTCAATCAGATTTGGCTTCGACACTTTGGCCGACCGCTGGTCCCGACCGTGCTGGACTTCGGCCAGAACGGACAAGCTCCAACGCATCCCGCGCTCCTCGATTGGCTGGCAGCGGAATTGATCGAGCCGAGTTTGGCCCGATTTCGCCGAAATCGGGTTTCGGATGAGTCAGACCCGGCCACGTCAAACCAGAACACACGGACTTCGGCGAAGTCCGGCCACACTGACGAAGAACTCTCGGCACCGTGGTCGATGAAACATCTGCATCGGCTGATCGTGACCTCGCGGACGTATCGCATGGCCTCGACCCCGGACAACAACAACCTCGCCGCTGATCCCGACAATCGCTGGCTGTGGCGCATGCCGTCGCGACGTATGGAGGCGGAGCTGGTACGCGACGGTATCTTGTTTGTCGCCGGACAGCTCGATCTCACGTTCGGCGGACCGGACATTGATTATGAACTCGGCCTGAGCGTCAATCGCCGCAGCCTCTACTTTCGCCATGCGCAAGAGAAGCAGATGGAGTTCCTCAAGATGTTCGACTGCGCCGCTGTCACCGAGTGCTATCAACGCAAAGAAAGCATCGTCCCGCAACAAGCCCTCGCGCTGGCCAACAGCGACCTGACTCTGGTCCAAGCGCGGATCATCGCACGCCGGTTGCAAGAGAAGACTGCGACCGACAACGCCGCCTTCATCAATGCCGCCTTCGAGCGAGTGCTGTCTCGACCGCCGACGTCCGATGAATCTCAGGCATCGCTCGCGTTCCTTGATCAACAGCGAGAGAAGCTGCTCGCGACGGGTGAACGACTCACTCAAACCGGCGGCCCGTTTGCCGATTCCTCGAAGCCCGCCGCCGATCCGATCCTCCGAGTACGAGAAAACCTCGTGCATGTGTTACTGAACCACAACGACTTCGTCACGATCCGCTAACTTCATTAGCCGCAGGGCGCTAGCCCCGGTTCCAAATGTTTCCAACAGTTTCCAACCGGGGCTAGCGCCCTGCGGCTAATGAACTCTGAATAGGACAACCATCATGGTCTCGTTCTCCCCCACTCCCCATCACCCGCTCTCCCTATCACCGCGTCAATCGCGGCGTTCATTCCTCGCCGATACCGGCATGGGCTTCACCGGCGTCGCGCTCGGCGCGATGTTGTTTCGCGACGGAGTGGCTCGCGCTGAACAGGCCGACACAACGCGCATCGGGCCGCAGTCGGGGCCGCATCTCACGCAGCGGGCCAAGAGCGTGATTTGGATCTTTCTCTGCGGAGGAGTGAGTCACGTCGAGAGCTTCGACATAAAAACGGAGCTCACCAAATACGGCGGCAAGTCGATCGACGACACCCCGTACAAAGACCTGCACGATGAGAAGAAAATCAATAAGAACCTCGTCGGCGTGAATCCCGGTCATTACCAGCGGAAGCAACTGATGCCGCTGCAAACCGGATTCAAGAAGTACGGCGACTGTGGCCTCGAAGTCGGTGACTGGTTCACAAATATCGGTGAGTGTGCCGACGATCTCGCAGTCGTTCGCTCGTTGTGGACGATTCACAACGATCACGGCACGCAGCTTACTTGGCACACGGGACGTCATCCGCGCGAAGGTTCGTTCCCGACGATCGGCTCGTGGGCGACTTACGGGCTGGGTTCGATGAATCAGAACCTGCCGGATTATGTCGTGCTCGGCGTTCCAACTGGAGACTGCTGCGGTGGCGAGTGGACTCACGGTGCCGGATATCTCGGCCCGCAGTACGCCGGCGTGAAGCTCAACATCGGCGGAGCGAATCCTCTACCGTTCGTTGTGCCGCCCAGCGGGCAAGTTCTTCCCGAAGAACAAGCGGGTGAGTTCAGTCTGCTTGGCAAACTCAACGCGCTGTCGGGCATCGACTACCCCGATGACAAAGCCTTGCGAGCGCGGATCAAGTCGTATGAACTTGCCTTCGGAATGCAGGCGGCAATTCCCGAAGTGGTGAACCTCAAGACCGAGACTGCCGAGACGCAGAATCTCTACGGCATGGATCAACCAACGACGCAGCCGTTCGGTCAGCTTTGTTTGTCAGCCCGACGTTTGGTCGAACGAGGCGTGCGCTTCGTGCAGATCTTCCACGGCGGCGGAGGCGGGGGAGCCTGGGACGCTCACGGTGAGATCAAGACCAATCACACGAGCCTCTCCGCTCAAGTCGATAAGCCGATCGCCGGGTTGCTGAAAGATCTGAAGCGACGCGGCTTGCTCGACGACACATTGGTCGTGTGGGGGACCGAGTTCGGTCGAACTCCCGCCGCTCAAGGGACCGGCCGCGATCATCATCCACAAGCTTTTTGCAGTTGGCTGGCCGGTGGCGGCATCAAAGGGGGCGTGACGCACGGCGCGAGCGATGAACTCGGCTTCTTCACCGCTGAGAATCCGCACTATGTCACCGACATCCACGCGACCGTGCTGCACCAACTGGGTCTCGACCCACTGGCCCTCGAAGTCCCCGGCCGGCGGCGACTCGAAATCGATCTCGGCAAACCGATCCACGAGATCATCGCGTAACCCTATTGCTGTGTCATAAGTTGATTTTCGGGTTCGACAGATCAGCCGGCACGCGCTAGCCGGGATTATTCATGGGCTCCTCATGGAGGAAGCAGACTACCGCGATGTAACCCGAAGCGTAAGCGAGGACGAACTGTGACGACGCCCTCGCTTACGCTTCGGGTTACATCGCGGCCATGAATAATCCCGGCTAGCGCGTTCCGGCTGATTTGGTCTGAGGCGGAGCCTCGCCAGAATTCAGTTTGTGGAAAGGCTGAATTCTGTGAATTCAGCGACAAGGTGCGTAGTCAAACTACCTCCACTTCGCCGGACGTTTTTCCAGAAATGCGGACATCCCTTCGAGCGGCTCGCCGGTTCGGTAGCACTCGGCGAACGCGCGAGCTTCCGCATCGAACTGCGCCGCGAGATTGATGCCGTCCGCCGCATGTTGACGCAGCAAATGTTTGACTCGCTGCCGAGCTTGCGGGCCGCGAGTCAGTAGCTGAGCGATGCGGGCTTCGACTTCTATTGCGAACTGTTCCGCTGAGAAGACGGCATCAACAAGACCGATGCGCAGGGCCTCGTCGGCCGTCATCAATTCGCCGGTCAGAATCAGCCGTCGCGCGACAGACGCTCCCAGCAATTGAGTCGCTCGCACCGTTCCGCCCCACCCGGGCAAGACGCCGATCGACGTTTCCGGCAAGCCGATCTTCGCACCGACAGCCGCGAATCGCAGATCGCAGGCGAGGACCAATTCCGTTCCGCCGCCGGCGCACGCGCCGTGAATCGCAGCGATGGTCGTTTGCGGCAACGACTCGATCGCGCTCATCAACTGCTGTCCGGCGCGCGAGTCCACCAGTGCGCCGGCTTCATCCAGCGATTTGAGTTCGTCGATGCTGGCTCCGGCAATGAAGGTACGACCCTCGCCGGCAAACACGACGACCGAGGTATCGCTTGCGGCAGCTTGTTCGACGACGCCCAGGAGCTGTCGCCGTGTTTCGGCCGAAAGAATTTGGATTCCTTTCTCGCCGCGAAGCGTGATGCGGGTGACGGGACCGGTTACTGACAAGTCGACTTGCGTGGTCATGTTCGGCTACTCGTGGCATGAAATAAGAAGCTGACAAAGAACTTCAAATGTCAGTCTGATAACGCAATTTCATCATCAGCCGGAACGCGCTAGCGTCCGGTTTTTGGAAGGCTTGGAAACCGGACGCT
>JAYVQJ010000554.1:0-7172 GCA_043777235.1 Planctomycetia bacterium | reverse complement strand
GAGAGGCATCGCTGGCGTCAATGCCCCACCGGCATCTGGACCCGCTCGTGATGCTTCTGCAACGCGGCGGCGACGAAGCCTCGGAACAGCGGGTGCGGCGTGAGCGGCTTCGATTTGAACTCCGGGTGGAATTGCACAGCGACGAACCACGGATGATCGGGAAGCTCAATGACCTCGACCAACTTGCCGTCGGGACTCGTTCCGGCCAGCAGCATCCCGGACTGTTCGAACTGCGAGCGATACTCCGGGTTGAATTCGTAGCGGTGTCGATGCCGTTCTGAGATTTGTTCGGCTCCGTAGCTCTCGGCCGATTTCGAATCCGGGTGCAGAACGCAGGGATGAGCCCCCAGCCGCATGGTGCCGCCCTTTTTCACGATCGTCTTCTGATCTTCCAACATGCAGATGACCGGATGCGGCGTGTCCGATGTGAACTCGGTCGAGTCGGCGTTATCGAGTCCCAGCACGTTGCGAGCGTACTCGATCACGGCCGTTTGCATTCCCAGGCAGATGCCGAAGTACGGAATCTCGCATTCGCGAGCGAATCGGACCGCCTGCACTTTGCCCTCGACGCCGCGCATCCCGAAACCACCGGGAACGAGGATGCCGTCGACTCCCTTGAGCAGCATCTCCGGGCCTTGCTGTTCGAGTTCTTCCGCTTCGATCCGCTTGATGATCACGCGGGCCGAGTTCGCGGTGCCGGCATGATCGAGCGATTCGTAGATCGACTTGTACGCATCGCGATGCTCGATGTACTTGCCGACGACGGCGATCGTCACTTCGTGTTCCGGGTGCCGCATGCGGTGCATCAAGTCGCGCCAGTCGGCCATGTCGAGCGGGCCGGCGTTCAGCCTCAGCTTATCGACGATGAGTCGATCCATGCCGTGATCGACGAGGCCAAGCGGCACTTCGTAAATCGAGAATTCTTTGTCGATCTCTTCGATGACCGCGTTCTTTTCGACGTTGCAGAACAACGCGATCTTGGCGACGTTGTCTTCCCCCATCGGCCGCTCGGTGCGGACGACGAGGATGTCGGGCTGGATACCAATCTGCCGCAACAGGCCAACGCTGTGCTGAGTCGGCTTGGTCTTCATTTCTTTCGCGGCCTTCAAATACGGCACCAGCGTCAAGTGGATGAAGAGGCAATTCTCTTTGCCGATCTCCAGCGGAATTTGGCGAATCGCTTCCAGGAACGGCTGTCCTTCAATATCGCCGACCGTCCCGCCAAGTTCCGTGATGACGACATCCACATCCGGCCCATCAAGACTTTGCACCGCAGCTTTGATCTCATCGGTGATGTGAGGAATGACTTGGACAGTCTTGCCAAGAAACTCGCCGCGGCGTTCCTTCTCGATGACCTTCAGGTAAATCTGCCCGGTCGTGTAATTCGACTTTCGAGACAGCGGGCCGTTCGAGAAGCGTTCGTAATGGCCGAGATCGAGGTCCGTCTCGGAGCCGTCGTCGAGCACATAAACTTCGCCGTGCTCGTAGGGATTCATCGTCCCCGGATCGACGTTGATGTATGGGTCGAGCTTCTGCATCCGCACGCGCAGCCCGCGTTTTTCCAGAAGGCACGCGATGCTGGCCGACGTCAGGCCCTTGCCGAGCGAACTCACCACACCGCCGGTCACGAAAATATGCTTGCTCATGATTCCCCCAGGCTCCGTCCCTGCGGGAAACTCGAAATCCGAAATCCGACGCCCAAAGTTGACCTTCGAGTTTCAGATTTCGGATTTTGAGTTTCACACGTCCAATGAGCCGTTCACGCCGCCGCACGGCCGCGCTGTCGAACGACGAACCGAGCATAATCCTCCGGCGTGTCGATGCCAACCGACCGATGCGCGACCTCGCCCACCAGGATCGTTTCGCCCGCTTCCAGCACGCGCAGTTGCTCAAGCTTCTCCCATTGTTCCAGCCGAGACGGGGGTAACGTCGTCAGACGCAACAAGAACTCGCGGCGGTAGGCGTAGATGCCCAAATGCAACCGCCACGGAGAATCAGACGCGAGCAACTCGTCCGGGTCGCGGTCGCGACAAAACGGGATCGGACAGCGACTGAAATACAACGCCTGTCCCGCCGAGCCGCAGACAACTTTCACGCAACTCGGATCATCAAGCTGCTCGCGCGACGTGATCGGTGTGCTGAGTGTCGCCATCGAAGCGTTCGGATTCGATGCCATCAAATTGACGAGCAGATCGATGTGAGCCGGATCAATCTCCGGCTCATCCCCTTGGATGTTGACGATGACGTCCGATTCGGAGCAGCATCGCTTCACGACCTCGGCGATCCGATCGGTCCCGCTGGGATGCTCGCCGGTCATCTCGCAGCGGCCACCGAAGCGTCGCACGGCACTGACGATCTCGTCGTCATCGGCCGCGATGATGACCTCTGACAGCGACTTGGCTTGGCAGACCGCGCCCCATGTGTACTCGATCAACGGCCGGCCGGTCTCCGCCAGCAACAGCTTCCGCGGCAACCGAGTCGACTTCAGCCGAGCGGGAATAATGCCAGACACGCGCATCGACGACCTCCCTGTCATCCAGAAATTTTCCAGAGCGGTTCCAATTTGCTGTAGCGGGACTCGCCAGAGTTCCGCCCCGAAGTCTGGCGACTTCGGCTACAGATAACCGCTTCACGGTTGATGGAACCACTCTAAGGAACTAGCACGACGCGCCAGCGAGTGGTTGCGTCGTCTTGCTCCCAACCACTCGCTGGCGCGCCGTGCTGGTTTTGCGGACTCTTTTATTTGCCCTTGCCGAGAAACAGCTTGATCGAATCGTAGATCGCTTCGCGGTTCGGGATTTCCGAGAGCACAAGGTTTTCGTGTTTGCCGTTGATCCGCTTCAGCTCGCGGATGTAGTCGCCGCTGCCGTACGGGCTTTTCACTTGGCCGTAGCAGTACAGGTTGCAGATCGGCAACAGGTCGGTCATCAACATTTGCAGGCAACTGACGTTGTCCTCGCCCCAGTTGTCGCCGTCGCTGAATTGGAAGATGTAGATGTTCCAATCGTCCGTCGGGAAGTCCCGCTCGATCACCTGCTTGGCAACCGTGTACGCCGAACTGATCCGCGTCCCGCCGCTTTCGTGCGTGTGGTAGAAGGTGTTTTCATCCACCTCTTTGGCGACAGCGTCGTGAATGACGTACCGCACTTGCACACCGTCGTATTGGCTTTGCAGCCAAGTGTCGATCCAGAACGACTCGGTGCGGACGATCTCTTTCTGCTCCTGCGTCATCGAGCCGCTGACATCCATCATGTAGATGATCGCCGCGTTCGCCTGCGGATCGGAGATCGTTTTCCAACTGCGATAAAGTTGGTCCTCTTTTGTCGGCACGATCTTCGGCCGCACGAAGTCGTACTCCTTCGCCGCGATGCTGCGTTTGAGAGCCTGCTTGTACGTCCGCTTGAAATGCCGCAACGACTGCGGGCCGGTCTGCCGAATGCTGCTGTATTTGTCCTTGCGGCTTTTGACCGCGTCGTGTCCCTTGGGCTGAATGTTTGGCAATTCCAATTCCTGAGCCAGCATCTTCGCTAACTCTTCCATCGAGACTTCGACATCGCGAGTGTGTCCGCTCCCCGGCTCGCTGCCAGCTTGGCCTTCGCCGTCTCCGGGATTGCCACCGCCGGCGATCGGCTGACCGACTTCGCCCTCGCCTTGAGCGACTCCGCCCGAACCCTTCTGACCGTGACGGAAGTGCGGGATGTCGATGTTCGGGACTGGGATCGTCACCATCCGCCGACCTTGCCGACCGGTCATCTCACCATGAGTGATATAACGGCGAAGATCTTTGCGGACTCGTCCTTTGACGATCTCTTTGAAGCGCTGTTGGTCTCGGTCAATGGCTCGTGTCATGGGACACTCCTGCGATCAGCCCTTCTTCGGAATTTGTCGTTGAAGCTGATCGTTGATTTCGACAATTGACTCACCACTTTCGTGGCAAGTCCAAAGCCGTTTGCAAACACTTTTGAAAAAGTTCCTTGAGAGCACGATTGCTCGTAATTCCCACATGTGATCCAGAGCACTTGAGGTGGCGGTCCCAATTGTTCGATCAAATCCGGAAAATCGCTGTCCTTTGAGATCACTACCACATTGGCCGTCCGCGCCGCTTGGAAAATGTCGATGTCCTCCGCGTTTCTCAATCCGACATCCCTCACCGACGAACAATCCACTCCGAAGTTTTCCGCGATCCACGGAGCCATCGCTGGTGACAGTTGGGCATCCAGCCAAAGCTTCATGGCACAACCACCGCATGAGAGACTCGTTGACTCGCGTACCGAATACAGGCGGGAATATCCGCTGGCTCCAGGTCGGGAAGTTCTTCGAGAATCTCAGCCGGTGTCAGTTCGTCTGCCAGCAAATCCAAAACATCGCTGACGCGAATCCGCATTCCGCGCACACACGGACGCCCACCACATTGAGCGGGATTGACGGTGATGCGTTGCTGAGCGGTTGATGTCATGTCAGTTTCCTCGCTGTCAGTCATCACTTTCTCGCGATCACGTAATACCCACCGGGGATGCGGTCTCGTTCCGGCGAGAGATTCATCAGGCCGTCGAGCCACTTGATCGGATAAAACAGGACCGCGTACAGACCTTTGAAACTTTTGTAGAGCGGCGGCACAACGACCGACGACAACACGGAGAAGTATTCGACGCAGATGCGGTAGAAACCAGTCCCTGCTCCGACCGCGATGCCAATTTCTTCGGTCTTGAAACCGGACTGCTGAACCAATTGTTGGATGCCCTCTTTCGAGAACCGCCAGAAGTCGGTCGGGCCGGGGTGATAGCCAATCACGAATGGCAACTGGCAATAGATTTTGCCGCCCGGCTTGAGCACGCGGTGCATCTCGGCCATGACCTTCCACGGGTCGGCGACATGCTCCAGCGTTTCCTGGCTGACGATCAGGTCGAACGTGTCATCGTCCACCGGAATCGCCGTCGCGTCACAGACGTAGTCGATGTGCTCGCCCGCCCGGATGTCGAGATTCTTGATGCGCGGATCGAGCCTCGTGCCACCCGCTCCGACATTCAGCCCGACGCCGTTGGCAGTCAGTCCGCTGATGCAACTTCCCAGAGCCTTCTGAATCGTCGCGCCGTTGTTGTGATCGGCGTAGACCAACGAAACGAAACGGCTCTTCCACTTGCCCAAGAAACTCATCGTCATCCTCCCTGATGCGATCGCAGGCGACTCCATTCGCCCGTTCAAATCGGCGGGACGTGTAGCGGATTCGGCAAAACGCAGCCATCCCAGCTTGCCGCCGAATCATTCACGCATCAACGCTCGAAACCCGGCTTGGACGAAGTGTTTGTCCGACGTCAAAACGTCTTCGATGTCCAATTGCCGCATCACGACAAACGAGATGCAGTCCACCAGTCCCCATTCTTTGTCGTGGTGCAATTTGTAAAGTCGAAGTCCTGCCTCGAAGATTTCGGGATCGAGTCGCACGATTTCCGCCTCGGTCGAAGTTTCCAATTCCTCAAAGAGTGCGGCTGCTTCGCGTCGGAATCCTCGTGCAAGCCCATTCCCGACCTCCAACAACACGGCATCCGTCGTCACCAAGTTCAGCCCGCGATACCGGTTGGAGAGCGCGACCGCTTTGTCGTGAAACTCATCGCGATCGTTGATGAGCGCCAGCAAGAAATTGGTGTCAACGAACGTCATCGAAACTCTTCGCTCCGCTGGCGTACTGTTCGTGGTTCACCGAGAAATCCGGCGGTGCAGTGATCTGAATCTTTCGCAGCCGTTCCATCAGAGTTTCGGATGACGGAGGTCGTTCGGCCTTCGGCTTCGCGAACCGCTTGACCAACTCATACAGCGCAGGCAACCGCGACTCGTCGAGCTTGTCGATTTCTTGCTGAATAAGTTCTTTGGTGCTCATGGCTCAGTTCATCAATTCAAGGAATCTTTCACCGATCAAAATTGGACCTGTCCTCATTTCTTCCCAACAATGGTGTCGAGCACGATTCTCATGACACGCGCTCGAAGACATCTTCATCGGACTTGATCCCTTGAGCTTCCGCCTGAGCGGCCAGCCGCTCGCTGAGCGACCGAAACTGGCGCAGGAAAACGTGCTCGCGAACCGCCCGGTCGATCAATTCTCCGGGCGAAACCCCTTCGTCCTGAGCCGCTTCCTGCACGAGTTGTTTCGTGGCGTCCGCGACGCTCACGTTGTTGGTGGAGTTCATCAGGTTCTTTCAAATTGGAATTGTTCTTGGTTCCGGCTTCCGTTCGGCCAACCATTGAACATTCATGGACGCTCTCCGCGCCACTCGTCGGCGGGTTTCCAATCTTCGGGGGAAGTGTCGGCCAGCAAGCCGGCCATCTCGTCGATTCCCGAATCGGGGTCGGGGTCCAACAAGTACCGCACCCTTTCAAACAGATCGGCCCGCACCAGCACACACTCCAACTCCGAGCCGGTGACTGTTCCCACGACAGGCAGGCCACGGTCAACGTCTTGGTGTTCGCGCTCGGATAATTCAACGATCATCGTTCACCTCGAAAATGGACCTGTCCCTTTAGTCTGGGCAGTTCTTTGGTGCTCATGTCATTCAACTTGGAAGTGGATCAATCAATCGCGCATCAAGGCCCGAAATCCCGCTTGAACGAAGTGCTGGTCGAAGGTCAGTGCATCTGTGATTTCGTGCTGCCGCATGACGACGAAGGAAACGCAATCGACAAGTCCCCAGGTTTTGTCGGTGTGTGATTTGAAGAGGTCGAACGCCTGCTCGAAGATTTCAGGGTCAAGGCGGATGATTTCGATTTCTGGTGACGTTTGAAAGTTGTCGATGACGGCAATCACCTCCAGACGGAACTGTCGAGCCAACACATTTCCGACTTCGAGCAGGATCGCATCGGTCGTGACCAGTTCGGCACCGTCGAATTGCCGAGCCAGTTCGACGGCTCGTTCGTGTTGTTCGTCCTTGCGGTTGATCCGAGCCACCACAAATTGCGAGTCAATGAACGTCTTCAATTTGTTTGGCTCCGCTCAAGTACAGGTCCAGATTTTCGGAGAAGTCACGCGGGCCGGAGATTGAGATGTCCCCCAATCGTTCCATGAAACTTCGCTGCGGCTTGGCTGGCGCGACTTTCGGTTCCTGAAGCCGTTTGACGACTTCGTACAACTCCGACAGCCGCGACTCGTCGAGCTTGTCGATCTCTTGTTGGATCAGTTCTTT
>JAYVQJ010000553.1:0-1875 GCA_043777235.1 Planctomycetia bacterium | reverse complement strand
AAATGACGAGATGCCCCATTGGTCATAGACCGACAAACCAATGATGAACGCCGCTAATCCGAAAAACCGATAGCCTCCAGGGGCCGGCAGAACATCTTGAGATAGCGGTGGTCGGTTCTCTTCATCGTTCTGCATGACGTTGCTCCGCTCTGTAGAAGTTGTTCGAGTCAAGAATCAGGCATGCCGCCAGAACCAGCTCATTAACTCACCAGTACCGAATTGTGGACGTGTTGAGAGGCGACTACTGGCCGCGCGTTTGTTTGACGAGTGCGACGTACTGCGCGGCGAGCTCGCGGATGCGGCTCATGTTGCCAGATTCGACGGCGGACTTCTCAAGCAGTTGGCTGCCGAGTCCGACGGCGCAGGCACCGGCTTTGAAAAAGTCGGGGAGCGTTTTCAGGTCAACCCCGCCCGTCGGCAGGATGCGAACTTGAGGAAGCGGGCCGCGCAGAGCTTTCAAATAATTCGGGCCGACGCAATCGGCCGGGAACAGCTTGACGATGTCGGCTCCGGCTTCCCAAGCGGTGACGATTTCGGTGGGAGTGAACGCACCGGGCATGACCAGCTTGCCGTAGCGTTTGCAGAGCTTGATGACTTCGAGATTCAGCGACGGCGAGACGATGAATTCGGCTCCGGCGAGAAGTGCCGCCCGGCAAGTTTCTGGGTCGAGGACCGTGCCGGCTCCCAGCAGAATTTTTTTGCCAAGGTCTTTGCGAACGGCGGCCAGAATCTCCAGCACATTCGGCACGGTGAAAGTGACTTCGATAACGTCGATGCCCCCTTCGTGCAGGGCGCGAGCGACATTGACCAGTTGCTCGCCCGAAGTGGCTCGGATGATGGCGACGATTCCGCCATCGAGAACTCGTTGCAGATCGGACATGGTGGCTCCTTCGTTGGGCCGGGATGTTAGCCAATCGCGTAAGGCCAGAGGAATCGTGCGGCAAGGGCTGCGGGTCTGCGGCGAAACAAGAATCGACTCTGCGATCCCGTCTTGTCGCGATCGCGATCGACGCCGATAATCGGCCCCGTTCTTTCTCGAATCATTTAAGGAGTTGCGTGTGATCCTGGCCGCGAAGCGATTGACTCCGTATGGGTTCTTGGAGCAGTTCACTCAGAGCGGCGGTTGGGTGTCTCTGGGTTTGGTGGTGCTCGCGCTCGTGTTTCTTTTGGTTTTGGTCATGAAAATCAAGGACTGGCTGCGGTCCACAAGCCTGCCAGAGAACTCGCCCGAAGAGTTGCTGCTGCAATTTCGAGACATTCATAAACAAGGTGAGCTGTCTGCGGACGAATACAAAAACATTCGTGAACGGCTCACGAAAAAATCCGGTGAGTCGGGTCGTGCGGGGGATGCCTCAAGCGGTCCCTCTGCCGAGGATACGGCGGGAAGCTCTCCGAAAATTGAACAGTGATGCCCGCGCAGCAAGGTGCCGATACCCCCAGAAGCCCGCGTTCGCCGTGCTCGCAAACTCGCAGTGTTGGTTCTCTGACCTGCAATTTCGGCGCGACGAACATCCAGGAGACCACGGACGCTGTCTCCTCACACGGCGAATGATTGTTTCGCCAACCCAAGGTGTTGAGGTTTGACCGACAGCGTTGAAGGAACCCACATGGCCTCGTCTGGAAAAGATTTTACATCCGGCAAGCGAACTCCGACCGGCAAGAAAAACGCAAGCTGTAGTTTCTGCCGCAAGAGTTATCGTGACGTCGGTCCGCTGGTCGAAGGACCGGATGACGTTTACGTCTGCGGCGAATGCGTTGAACTGTGTCAGTCGATCCTCGACCAGGAAAGACGACGACGCGGCACTCCACACAAGCTCTTCACGAAAGTTCCGTCGCCAAGAGAGATCGTGACGCACCTCGACAAGTACGTCGTTG
>JAYVQJ010000552.1:0-1876 GCA_043777235.1 Planctomycetia bacterium | reverse complement strand
TGAGGCAAAGCCTCGCTAGGCTTTCTCAGAGGACATGGATTCGACTTGAGTCTGCGGCGCGGTGGGCGTCGAGTCCGGCTGCCACTTGTCGAGAAACGCGAAGAACACCGCCGCGAAGATACACCCGAATGCGACGAGGTCATTCCACTTCAACGACTCGCGCAAAAACAAAATTGAGAACCCACAGAACACGACCAGCGTGATCGCCTCCTGCATGATCTTGAGCTGTGCAACCGGAAACTCCCGATGTCCGATCCGGTTCGCCGGGACTTGCAGACAATACTCGAACAGAGCGATCCCCCCAGCTCACCGCGATCGCGATCCACAGCGGGCCGGACTTGATCTCCGGCCATTTGAGATGCCCGTACCAAGCGAACGTCATGAAGATGTTCGACAGAGTCAGCAACAGTACCGTCCAAAAGAGAGTCATGGCGATTCCTTGCCTATTGAGAGTACCTCCGAATGAGTCTGGGAATCTCGCTCATCTGAGCCAGTGTGCGGACTCGACGGCGGAAGCCGAACGAGCCGAAGATCGGCGAATAGCCATGATGATGATCGGAAATGGTCAACGCTTGCGACACATCTTCGGCGGTGAGCTGCGTCCGATTCTGGCTCGCCGCCAGCCAGCGAGCGATCCACATTGTTGCCGGAAAGATCAATGCGAGACTCTGAAATCCTTCGACCAGCGGTGCTCCGTAGTACGCTGGCCCGCAGAAGTGCAGACCTTGAACCTTCACGCGAAAGTACCGCGTCCACAACTCTTCGCTTTCCGCCGGGAAGCCAAACGGCTGTTCGAGCGTCTCGAACGGGACTTCGCGAAACACCGGCTGCAATGACGGCACGTTGCCGGTTCCGCGAGCAAACTTTGTGGCCGCGCGGAACAGTCGCCAACGGCCTCGCCAGCCAGACGACACATCGGCGGCCGTGTCCTTGCGAGCGTATTGTGCGGTCAGCAATCGGAATTGCATTCGAGCGATTGGAACAGGTGGCCCAGCGGCGACCGACAATCGGCCTTCGGCCATCTCGCGACCATCTTCGCTGACCCCTTGGCGGATGATGTCCAAAAAATCGGTCAACTGCGATCCACTGAGTTTGTTGAAGTGGGCCTCCTCGACAACGGCGAGCCAGAGCAAGATGAGCTGCAACTTGACCGCGAACGGCATGTCCGTCCGAGCCAGGTCCGCGTCGATGGCATTGACGCAACGGAAGAAGTCCGGCCAACTGACACTTCCGTTTGCATTCAGCGCGGGAGGCGGCGTGCGCTCATGACCTTCGGGAACGACGGCTCGCGCGAGCTGTTTGATCTCGTCCGCGTTTTGTTTCATCGTGCGGCCACGATTGGCGACAACCGATGGGCAACTGAATCGCAAACTGACCGTCACCTGCTTGCCGGCCGGATGAAACGCATACGGATAGATGCGACACGCCAACGGCTTCGCGGCCTCGCCGAACTTGGCATGAATGCGACAGAGTCCCTGCTCATTCAGAAACACGCAGGCCCCGTCCGCTTGATGAGCCAACCGATATCGCTTGGCCCAAAGTGGTCCCACGTGCCGCTCGAACAGCGCGTCGCCGGTCGGTGTCCCGTCGTTCGCTGTCCAGCCTTGAGACAGGATTCGCTGCCGTTCCTCTTCGGTCACTTCAATCGCATGCTGCCGACAGCAGCCGCCACAATTGTGGCAACTCCAATTCTGAATCGTCGGCAAAGTGAGCGAGATGGCCATAGCGGCAATGTAGCCATCATCGCTCCGCGTGATGAGCCTTCGAGAAGCCGGCTTGGAATTTCCAAAACGCTCAAAGCGAGAACTGATACGGATCGCACAAATTAGCCGCGCGGCGCTAGCCCCGGTTCGTGCCGCAAAAACCGGGGCTAGCG
>JAYVQJ010000551.1:0-1876 GCA_043777235.1 Planctomycetia bacterium | reverse complement strand
ATCGACTCTTCATCGACGTCGAATTCCGAATCTTCCGAGACTTCCTCGAATTCATTCGCGTCGTCGTCGCCGGGTTTGATTCCATCGCGCTCGAAGGCGTCGATGTCCTCTTCCTCAAAGCTTTCGCCTCGCGGAGTCTTGGGTGTCGCGACATCTGCGTCGGAAGCGGCTTCGACATCTTCGCCGGCTTCCGCCTCCTCGTCCTTCTTGCCTTTGTTCGGATCGTCGTAGAACGCGACCGCGTACAACAGCGGCCAAACGATACCCAGCGCCAAGACGAGCAATCCGGTGGCAACGACGGTGCCACCCAGCAGCGGCTTGTTCCAAAGGTCATGCCGAGGGACCGTCAGAGCTGTCCCCAGCAAATAACAGAGGTAGCCTCCGGGCACGGCGGCCACGAGCGACAGCAGAATCAAATGCAACTTCTTCACAGTCGGCTTCCGGCAGGGACGGACGGCGAATCGGACGACATCAAACTAGACGGCGGCATCCCGATCGGGCAAGAGCCTCGTCGAGGAATACCATTCCGTGTCTTTCGACTTCGGAGCCAAGACGGCATCGGCTTGCGAAAACTTGTCGCTGCTTGTGCCACAAGGATGGCCGTTGCGACCGGCAATGGCGGAACAAATGGGATTTGGGTTTTGGGATTAGGGGTTAGCGAAAGACGAGCGACAATTCCGCCGTCGGGCGACATGATATCCCTCGTTCAGAGTTACCGGCTCTCCACCATTTCGGTTGAATGGCACTCGGAAGGAGATTGGCTCACGCGAAGGCGCGGAGTCGCGAAGGGAGACGAGTTCAGCAATTGCGTTTCTTCGCGACTCCGCACCTTCGCGTGACACTTTCTTCAACAAACGACAGTTGACTGAGAGCCAAATGTCTAAGCCCTAGCCCCCCAAGCACTCAAAATGCACGCCGAAATCATTGCCATCGGAACCGAACTGACGACCGGAGCCAAGCTGGACACGAACAGCCAATGGCTCAGCATCGAACTCGCCGCCGTCGGCATTCCGGTGCTGGCTCACACGACCGTCGCGGACGATTTGCCCGCGATGCTGGAGACGTTGCAAACGGCTGCACGACGATCCGACGTCGTACTCGTCAGCGGCGGGCTGGGGCCGACGCTCGATGATCTGACTCGGCAAGTGCTGGCTGATTTGGCAGATGTCGAACTCGTGCTGCACGAACCGAGCTTGCAGCACGTCCGCGACATGTTCGCGAAACGCAAACGAGTCATGCCCGAACGAAACGTCATCCAAGCGATGTTCCCGGCCGGCAGCGAGCCGATCGAGAATCCTCACGGCACCGCGCCGGGTGTGTGGATGGAACTGCCACGAGCCGACGGTACTCGCTGCCTGATCGCCGCAATGCCGGGCGTGCCGAGCGAGATGAAGCCGATGTTCCGCGATCGCGTGCTGCTGCGATTGCCGCGCTCTGACAAAGTCATCCGCCGCGCGCGAGTCAACTGCTACGGCGTCGGCGAATCGGCCTGCGAAGAGATGCTCGGAGATGTGACTGCTCGCGGTCGCGACCCGGAAGTCGGCATCACCGTCCACGAAGGAACGATCACGCTCCGCATTGAAGCTCACGGCGCGACCGAATCGGAATGCGACGCGAAGATCGCCGCGACGAAGCAGCTCATCCACGATCGGCTCGGCAAATTGGTCTTCGGCGAAGAGGACGAGCAACTCGAAGACGTCGTCGTCCGCGAACTCAACGCGCGAGGTCTAACCGTCGCCGTCGCCGACGAAGTGACTGGCGGAGTGTTGTCGCTGTGGCTGACGGCTGTGGCCGAAAGCGAGCGATGCTTTCGCGGCGGAATCGTCGGCTCAGCCGTGGGGCACGTTTTCAACGTGCCGGTCTCAGGTGGGCACGT
>JAYVQJ010000550.1:0-1876 GCA_043777235.1 Planctomycetia bacterium | reverse complement strand
TCGAACCGGACGCTAGCGCGTTCCGGCTGATGTGCCTGCTGAAATCGGGAAGTAATCGCGGCCCCGTGGCTAAGACTACTTGTTATCGATCGTCACGCCCGGCCAATCATCCGTGCGGAACGGAGTCAGCGGCAAACCGGCCTGCGAGTACATGTTGACGACCGGGTTGTCGGCCCAGCCGTAGCGAACCGAGGCCGGCTCCTTCACGGCGTTGCTCGAAACTTCGATGCGACCATCGGGAAGAAGTTTTCCGGAAGCCCAGACGAATTTTTTGTCTTCGCCGGCGATCGCGAAGCCGCGCGGTTCGTTGACATCGAACGGACGCCAACCGCCGGTGACGTTGTCAAACGTCAGCACGATCTTGTCCCCCGACTTCTCCATCGACTTGTAGAGCGGACTGCGCGCCGCGATGCCCGGCACTTTGTAAGTCTCGGCCAGCGCCCAACGAGCCAACCGGCGACCGACATCGACTTTGTTCTTCGGATGAATGTCCTTCCCTTCGCCAATGTCGATGATGACCGCTTCGCCGGTGTTCGGCAGGCGCTTCATCGTCAGCGTCTGAGCTTCACGCAGTTCGGCCCACGAGCTGTCACCCGGTTCCGGCTTCTCGGCCAGGAAGTCGGCAAGCTGCACCCAATAGAAGGGGAAGTCCCCTTGAGCCCATTCGTCGCGCCAGTTCTGAATCATCAGCGGGAAAAGGTCGCGATACTGATAGGCTCGGCCGGCGTTTGATTCCCCTTGATACCAGATCGCTCCGCGAATGCCGTAGCCGATGTGCGAACTGAGCACGCCGTTGTAGATGTTTGCCGGTCGCGAATTGCCGCGCATCTGGCCCTGCATTCCGGCGAGCTGCTTCTTCTGATCCTCAGTGAGATCCGTCTTCTTCGACAGCTCATCGAACGCTTTCTCGCTGAGCATCCAGCGTTCGATCAGGGGTTGCATCGACGGTGTCTTCGTCAGCAAGTCGCGATTGACCCACGCTTCGGCCGCCGAGCCACCCCAGGCGTTGTTGATCAACCCAACCGGCACGTCGAGCGTCCGCTGCAACTGCCGTCCGAAGAAATAACCGACCGCAGACCAATTGCCGACGGACTCCGGCGTGCATGTTTGCCACTGAGAATTCGGGTGCGTCCAAATCGGTTCCTGAGTTCCGATGTTCGGGAAGTTGATCATTCGCAGCTTCGGATGCTTCGCGGTCGCCTTCTCCAAATCGGCATCGTTGGACGAGTTCACCGACCACTGCATGTTCGACTGGCCGGAGCAAATCCAAACCTCGCCGACCAGCACGTCGCTGAACTTGATCTCGTTTTTCCCTTTGACGGTCAGCGTCAGCGGCTCGCCGACTTCCATCGGGTCGAGCCGCACATTCCACGCGCCATCCGTGCCCGCCTTTGTCTTGTGAGTTTGCGAGCCGATCGAGACTGTGACCTCTTCACCCGCAGCGGCCTTGCCCCAGACTTTGTTTTTCTGACCGCGTTGCAGAACCATGTGCTCGCCGAAAACGTTCGGCAGCGTCACGTCGGCCATCGCCGAGCCGGCTCCCAACAGACTGACCACCACCGCCAACCACGCTCGCGAACGAGCGGCTGCTTTGAGAAGACTGAGCATAAATCGGGTTCCTTTTCCAAAGGTGTCGAACAGAGTTCCTGGTCTCAGCGACCGACGCGGCGGAAGCTAATCAACCGCGTTCGCGAGGGCAAAGCTGGCGTTGGCAGTTGCCGGCGACGGGTGCGGAAAATCTTCCTGGCAGAGACAAACCGCATCGAAAATGCTTTTTTGAAACGCAGAGTTCGCCGAGGTCAACGCAGAGTTCGCAAAGAGTCCTCAGCGACCTCAGCGTGCGTTCCCTCCGCGACCTCTGCGTTTCAAAAACACT
>JAYVQJ010000549.1:0-7182 GCA_043777235.1 Planctomycetia bacterium | reverse complement strand
GCTCGGCTCATCACGCGGAGCGATGATGGCTACGTAGCCGTCACCGCTCCGCGTGACGAGCCGAACGGGAAAACGCGCAGTTATTTCTTGCGATCCGTATTATTGCCGGGGCGGTACACGCTCGGCGCGGCGGGCGGCGATTTGGATTTGACGGAGTCAGGACGCAGCGTGGTCCTGCAAGGTTCGGGAGCCGGCAGCACGATCTTGGACGCGGCGGGCGTTGATCGATTGTTGGAGGTGAATTCGGGAGTCACGGTCACTCTGCGAGACCTAACGCTGACCGGCGGCCGAACGACCGGCGATGGCGGAGCGATTTTCGCGCAAAGCAGTCGCGTCGTGCTCGACAATGTGATTGTCGAAGGCAATCAATCGCAAGCTGGGGGTGGGCTTGCCGCGTCGAACAGCAAGCTCACGATGATTGACAGTCGAGTCCGACTCAATACCGCAGTCGGCTCAACGGATCACGAGGCACAGGGTGGTGGAGTCTTCGGCTCCAATTCACAGACCGTCATTGTGCAGAGCGATTTGACTCAAAACTCCGTGCGGGGCACCGTCGGAGCCAAAGGAAACAATGGAGAGAATGCTCAAGATCCCTGGACCGACGGGACGTCTGGCGGGACGGGTGGAGCGGGCGGCGCAGCGTCGGGCGGTGGGATTGCTCAAGCGAATGGAGTGCTGTCGTTCCATCGCGTGAGCGTGCGCGACAAGGCCGTCGCGGCGGGAAGTGGTGGAGTTGGAGGGAACGGTGGAAATGGCGACTGGGTGAATGCCTTGGATACCGGTCGTGGCGGTCAAGGTGGACAGGGCGGTCAAGCCTTCGGCGGAGGCGTTTTCGTTCAAGGAGGATTCTTCGCAGCCAATGAGTCCGAGATTTCCCAGAATCGTGCACTAGCGTCCGGTTCGAGATCGACCAACCGGGGCTAGCGCCCTGCGGCTGATGGCGATGCCAGGAATAACTGCCACATCCGACGAACACCTTGGCTGTGCCGCCCAGGCTCTCATCAACTGAAATTGGCACGTCGCGAGACGCCCCGTTCAATGCAACCGAGCACGGCCCACCAATCGCGATCTTGCAGCGCCTTCTGTGGGAGCCACAAGTTGGGCAACGCCTGGCTTCGGAGAATTCCGTCCTCATCGGGTTCGACGAGCCGGTAGCTCGCCCCGTCCAAGCGATGCCACAGCAGCGGGACCGGTTCGTCGTTGAAGGCCACGAGATATTCATGGACGCCGTGTTTGCAGAACCGCTCACGGCGACGCAGAAAGTCCGCGTCGTCTGGCGAGTCAAACACATCGAGCACGAAATTCGGCGGTCCCTGAAAGACTTCGTCGCGCACTTCGCACTGTTTCTTCCGGCCATAGTTGACCATCGCCACCAAGCCGGGAACCTCCCATTCCTCGGCGGACAATTGGACTCGCGCCATCACGCACACATACCACCCCGGTGAGAACAGCCGATACCGGTTGATGCACAACGCCAAGTCCGTCAGCAACGCCGATTGATGCACGCCAAGTTCAGCCATGTCGTCGCCTCAATTCGTAGCTGAACTCGCCAGAGTTCAGATCGTCGAAGTCCAAGATGTCTGAATTCTGGCGAATTCAGCTACGTCAATTTAGCGATCTTGCCACACACATTTCTGGAGCGGTCATTACCATATCACCGCTGAAGAACGCAAACCTCGAACTGAGCGACGTGAGTATTGTCATGAAGCAATTTGCCGTGATTGTTCTCTTGCTGCTGGTCTCTTCTGGGGTTGTGTTTGGGCAGGTGGCCGATGCCGCGAAAGTTGAGCTCGGTTCGAAGACGGCCAAGGCCGGATTTCAGAACGAGGATGACATCCGCGACAAGTTCAACAACTGGAAGTCCAATGCGGATGCTCGCGCATGGCTGGAGGCGATGAATCATCAGCTTGCGGACATCATCAGCGTCTCCGCGTCGAAGCCGCATGGCGAAAAAGCGGATGTCGAAGTGACGGTCAAAACGCAGTCCGGCGAACGAGTCGAACGGATTTCCATCAAGCTCGTCAGCAGTCAAAACGGTTTCAATCAGATCGACAAACGCTGGCTGAAGACGTACGCGAAGATGTGGAAGATGCCACCGGATGTCGTTGACTCCTTGAAGTTGTTCGTCGGTGAAACGCCGCCACCTGGAACCAGCCGCGACAAGCGACGCATGTATTTGAATGAGCTGGACGAGACCGCTCAGCAAGCCGTCATAGAGTTCTTCACCGCCAACAAAGACGAGATCGTTTCCGATCTGCTCGCGGGTGACGGCATTCACGCTGCCGGCTGGATAATGGTCATCCATCGCCCCAAGCCAGTAACCCAAAGCGTCAGCGAGGGAGTGAGCGAGGGCGAGGCGACCGACAAACCCAAGTGGATCATTCGCTCGTCCGCCGATGCCATCAAATTTTACAGCGCCGGCCCGGTCGAGCTCACCAAAGCCGGCAACTTGAAAATCGGCCGCATCACCATGCAACGCAAAGGCGGCGATAACGGCCGAGAAACCGCCAAGATGCTGCAATTCAAAATCAACCCCGTCCAACTGTTCGACGCCAAGTAGCCGAGCCAGAGAAGTGACACCACCTTTAGGTCAGTTGAGTGGCAGACAAGCCAGACTCAGCCAGCCATGTTGGCAGACTTCTGTGTGTTGGGGTCGAGGAAGCATTCGACGACTTCAACGCGACACCGCCGTCGCCGACTTCACCGCGTCTGCCCACCAATCACCACCGGGTTGCCGTGCAGCGGCTTCGAATCATGCACCTACTCGTCCTTCCCCAGCCGAGCCTTCGGGCCGTTCTCCGCGATGTAGCGGCGGTAATATTCAAACTGCTCAATCGAGCGGATCAACTGATCGAAGCCGTCCTGTTGCCAGAAGCGGGCTTTGCGGCCGAGGGCTCGACACGCGAACCAACGCCCTGAGACTGGCCACCATTGTCAAGTTGCATGCCTCTTGCAGCGTGCGCCGACGTGGAGGCTGGCCAAGCATCGGCCCTGAGTTTCGAGAGACACGGCTGCCTTGATACAACGCGAACCAGTCGAGTCACTCGAACCTCGTTTGCTTCAGGAGCAAATCCATGCGCATGTTTCTCGCGGCCGAATGGCAAGATCGTTCCGAACGGGTCAACGTCACCAATCCGTTCAACGGCGAGCTAATCGACACTGTTCCACGCGGTACGGCGGCCGATGTTGATCGTGCAATCGCGACACTCGTCGAGGGCGCGAAGCTGATGCGCGCGATGCCGAGTGCGGATCGCTGTCGCATCCTGCGGAAGACCGTCGAACTCATTCGAGGTCGCGCCGAAGAATTCGCCAAGACCATCACGCTCGAAGAAGGAAAAATTCTGGCCGAGAGTCGGCTGGAAGTGAGTCGCGGTTGCGAGACGCTCGAAGTTTCCGCCGAGGAAGCGAAGCGAATCACCGGCGAAGTCTTGCCGCTGGATGCCGCCCCTGGCGGAGCCGGCAAGTTCGGGTTCACACTGCGAGTTCCGTGCGGCATCGTCGCGGCAATCACGCCGTTCAACTTTCCGTTGAACTTGGTGACACACAAAGTCGGTCCAGCGATCGCGGCGGGCAACGCAGTACTCATCAAGCCGGCCGGAGACACGCCGCTAACGGCGTTGAAGTTCGTTGAATGTTTGCTCGAAGCGGGGCTGCCGCCTCAAGCGATTGCATGTCTCACGGGGCCGGGCAGCGAACTCGGTGCGGCGATCTGTACGGATCGCCGAGTTCGTAAGATCAGCTTCACCGGCAGCTACGAGGTCGGCACGGCGATCTGTCGCATGGCCGGAGTGAAGCGTGTCACGATGGAACTCGGCAGCAACAGCCCAGTGATCATCATGGACGACGCCGACCTCGATCGAGCCGCGCAGCTCGTCGCGGCCTCCGGTTTCGCGAACGCGGGACAAGTCTGCATCTCGGCTCAGCGGATTCTGACGTCGCGAACTCGCACAGGCGATTTCTTGGACGCGCTCAAGCCGCGCGTCGAAGCACTGACGATCGGCAATCCACTCGACGAAGCGACCAAGATGGGCCCGATGATTCGCGAAGCTGACGCCGTTCGAGTTGAGAATTGGATTCACGAAGCAACGTCGTCCGGCGCGACGCTCGTCACGGGCGGAACTCGTATCGGCACGCTGCACGCGCCGACGATCCTGGCGAACGTCTCGCCGAGCCAGCGGATCAGTTGCGACGAACTCTTCGGACCCGCCGTCGCCGTCACGCCGTTCACGGACTTCGACGAGGCACTCGCGCTCGCGAACGGAACGAACTACGGACTCTCAGCCAGCATTTTCACTCGCGATCTCGATCGCGCGTTGCGATTTGCTCGCGAGGTCGATGCCGGCAACCTGCACATTAACTGGGGCACGCAATGGCGAGCCGACTTCATGCCCTACGGCGGCCTGAAAGACAGCGGTACCGGCAAAGAAGGTCCGCGCTACGCCATCCGCGAAATGACCGAAGAAAAAATGGTGGTGATCCACTGAACGAAGTCGGGCCAATGATTTGGCAATCTCAGCGAGTCAAGGAAACAGTCGGCCAAGAACCTCGTCCCGTGTCAGTCCAAAATGGGCGGCGACATCGTCCAGAATGCTTGCGAGTGTGCCCAAGCGAAGCTCGTCGTGTATCGGAATCGTCAGATGATGCTCGCCGTTGAGGACTGTCGTCAGTCGTTGATGCGATCCGCGCTGGCGGGTAGCCTCGTAACCGAAGACGCGCAACGCATGCCCCACTTCGGCCCCGGACAAACCACGAGGCAGTCTCATACGACCAACATCTCGTCGCGGACGATGTGCAGAGTCACGACACGCGGTCGCTCAGTCTCGTCAAAGTGGCACTCGACAGCCTCGCGGATGTTCTGCCGCAGTTCTTCGAGCGAATCGCCTTCGGTAAAGATCGACGCTCCGGCAGCACGAGCTGTGAAGCCTCCTTCATCAGCGGACTGCACAAGAAACACCAACTCGGTCATGCCACGATCCTCTTATTCCGCGACGAAACTGGTGGAAACTGTCGGGTGAGACTCTAAACTGGTCGCTCCCCCGCGCGAACCCAGAATCCTTGAGAGGATGCTTTTCAATGAATGACCTCTGCAAACCGTGGGAACATCGGCTGTCTCGCCGAGCTTGGCTTGGCGGGATGTCCGCCGCCGGAGTCGCTGCTGCGAGCGACCTGCCGATCGACGTCGCTCTCGGCGAAGAGATCGCTAAGCAGAAGAAGCAAGTTTTGTTCGTCTGGATCGACGGCGGAATGAGCCAATACGAAAGCTGGGATCCAAAACCGAACTCGACATTCGGTGGGCCGTTTCGACCGATTCAAACAACCGTGCCAGGAATCGAAATCTGCGAGCTGATGCCGCGCACTGCGAAGATCATGCAGCATCTGTGCGTCGTGCGCGGGATGTGTACTCAGGACAATTCGCACTCGGCCGGTGTGCCGCGCATTCAACGCGGCGATCCGAAGAACCGCGGCGTGACATATCCGTTCTTCGGCTCGTCGGTCGCGAAGTTGGTTGGTAATCAAGGGACTGGATTACCGGCTTACGTCTCGGTCAAACCGGGGAACAGCGGGTTCATCTATCAAGACGCCGGGTTCCTCGGCCCGCAGTACGGAGCGGTCGCGTTCGGCGATGGCAAGCCGCCGGAGAACATGGCTCGGCCCGATTCTGTCAGCGAAGCGGACGAAGAGTTGCGGCAGTCGTTGCGGGTCAAAGCCGACGAACGCTACCGCCTGCGACGTCGCCCCGGCTCAGCCGAAGCGAACGGATACGTCTTCGAGTCCGCTCGCGAGTTGATGCGGCAGCAGTCGTTGTTCGACTTGTCGAAGGTCGATCCGCGTGACCGCGAACGATACGGCAATCACGAATTCGGCCGGCACATGCTGCTTGCTCGGCGGATGCTGGAGACCGGCATCACGTTCGTCAAAGTGACCAACTACGGCTGGGACACGCACGGCGACAACTTCAATGGCCACGCCTCGCTGATGCCGCGCTACGATCAAGCGTTCGCGTCGATGATCGAAGACCTGCAAGAACGCGGGATGCTCGACAACGTGTTGGTCATCACCATGTCCGAATTCGGCCGCACGCCGCGCATCAACGGACACGTCGGCCGCGATCACTTCCCGGAAGCGTGGTCGCTCGCGATGTCCGGCCGAGGCGTCAAGCGTGGCCTCACCGTCGGCAAGACAAACGCGAAAGGGACTGCCGTCGAAGGAGACGCCTACGACATCGGCCACATGTTTCACACATGGTTCTCGGCGCTCGGCATTGATTCGGTCAAAACGCAATTCGACAACCACGGCCAGCCGCTGCCGATCGCTCACGACGAGATGCACGCGGTCAAAGAGGTGTTGGCATGAAAATTAGCTGCAGGGCGCTAGCCCCGGTTATGACCTAACCGGGGCTAGCGCCCTGCGGCTGATGATCTGAAACGCACGCTCGTTGAATTTCTTGAGGACAGTCCCAATGAATGATCCCGCCGCACTCAAAGCCAAGTTCACGCTCAAGCCGTTGAAGAAGCCGCTTGATTTGCCGCAGCAGTTCTTGTCAGCGTGCTTCAGTCCGACCGGAGTGTTTCTGTTGGCCGGTGGTATGGAAGGGACGGTCGGTCGCTGGAGTCTCGTCCCCGATAAGCCGGAACCGGAACTGGCCGAGAAGTCCCCGCTCACCGGGTTGACCTCTTGGGTGAGCACTTGTGTTTGCTTGCCGGATGGAAAGCTCGCGGTCGGGGCGGATTCGTTTGGGAATCTGGCTTGTTGGTCGTACTGCGATGACGGCGTTGAGCCGGTGTGGAAGGTCGCGAACGCTCACGATGGTTGGATTCGTAGCGTGATTGTGTCTCCCGATGGGCAGAAGCTCGCGACGTGCGGACGCGATGGCCGAGTGGTGTTCTGGTCCACCGATGGGAAGCAACAATCGGAGATCAAAGTTGGCGGCGATGTGTCGGTGATGCGGTTCGCTCCTGATGGGAAGTCGATCTTCGTGGGATCGCTTGAAGGGAAGGTCGCTCAGTGGGACTTGGCGAGCGCCGCGAAGGTGCGCGACTTCGATGCGGGAGTGCTGTTCAAGCCGGATCGGCTGCAAGATGTCGGCGGCATCCGCTCGATGGCGGTCAGCCCGGATGGGGCGATGTTGTTGGTCGGAGGGACTCAGCCGGTGAACGGCGGCAATGTTCAAGGGAAGCCGAC